>NZ_CP118748.1 GCF_030996345.1 Acidithiobacillus sp. AMEEHan
CCTATACTTTCCGCGTGGAAGGCCACGGTCTGACTTTGGAGGAGCACCATGGAAGCCTGCCATTGCGCTCACGTCAGCTGGAAGGCTGAAATGCTCAAAGTAGGGGAGCTTATTGGTGAGCACATCGGAGATTCACATGCCGTTTCCTCATTTTGACGCGATCTTGCAGCAGGTAGCGCCGCTCGACGACATTCCGGTGGCGGTGGTGGATGCCGGCCAACGGGAAGTATTGGAAGCGGCCTGTGCCGCCAGGGCACAAAGCATCATCGAGCCCATTCTGTTGGGTAGCGCGCACAGATCCGTGCATTGCTGGAGAATCTGCGACAGGAGACTGGTAACTGTCCATCGTTTCGCATTATTGACGTCCCCCAAGCAGTGAGGCGGGCAGCGGAAGAGGCGGTACAGATGGTCGAACGCGGCGAAGCGGCGGCCATCATGAAAGGCCACATCCACAGCGATGCCTTTCTCCATCCCATCCTCGCCAAACTGCGCACCGATCGCCGTTTGTGTCCCACATCTTTGTCGCCGAGCTGGAAAAGCTACACACAAACCCTTGCTCATCACCAGATGCGGCGATCAACATCAGCCCGGACCTACTCAGCAAGGCAGCGATTCTGCAAAACGCAATCGATCTCGCCCGGATCCTCGGTGTCGAGCAGCCCAAGGCAGCGGCGTTGTCCGCAGTGGAGACGGTGAATCCCGCCATCGCTTCCACCGTCGATGCCGCCTGCCTGGCCAAAATGGCAGAGCGTGGGCAGATCCAGCACGCCATCGTCGATGGGGCCCCTGGGCCTTCGATAATGCCATCTCCGCCCATTCAGCCGAGGTCAAAGGAATCTCTAGTCCGGTCGCTGGCGAGGTGGATATCCTGCTCGTGCCGGATCTGGTTTCCGGCAACATCCTCGCCAAGGATCTGGAATATCTGGCCCATGCCAGCCTGGCGGGCATTGTCATGGGGCCAAGGTGCCGATCATCCTCACCTCACGTGCCGATCCCCGCGCGCACGCCTGGTTTCCGCCGCCCTGGCCGCCTCCTGCACTATGCGAGAAGTCCAAATGAGCCCGCAAAACGCCGAGTGCCATCCCTGTCAACATCGTCACCCTGACCCTGAATCCGGCGGTGGACGTCAGCTATGAATTTGCGCAGTTGCTCCCCGATCAAAAAACCCATGCCAGCAGTACGCTTCGATCCTCGGTGGTAATGGCATCAACGTTTGCGCGTGCCTTGAAAGAGCTCTTCGGCTCTGTGCGCACAGTTGCTGCGTGGTCGCCGGACATGTGGGCCGCCTCCGCAACGTTGTTGCGCCACAGCCTGGACGATCCCACTGTGTGGAAGTGATCGGCGAAACGCGGATCAATGCCACCCTACTGCAACAAGACCCCGCGGTGCAGTACGAGGTGACGGGACAGGGTCCGCTGCTTTCCTCCTTGGTTCTCGAAGAGGTGCGCAGCAAGGTCTGCAGTCTGGCCGACATTGGCATTGCCGTGCTCACCGGTTCCTGCCACCCCGGCGTGCCGGCGGATTTTTTATGCGCAGCTCATCGAACAGCTGCGGCAGCAAAGGGCCAGGGTCATCCTCGACGCCAACGGCGAAGCCCTGCAACGGGGCATCGCCGCCAAACCGTTTCTGATCAAGCCCAACGCCCATGAATTGCGCCAACTTAGCGGCAAAAGTCTGAGCACTCGCGAGGAGATGATCGCCGCGGCCCGCCAGGTACAACAACAGGGCATCGATTACGTCTGTGTCTCCCTTGTGGCGAGGGCGCCCTGCTCATCGGCTCCGAGCAGAGCTTCTTCGCCAATGCGCCACGCATCCAAATCCGCTCCCACCGTTGGCGCTGGCGATTCAATGGTCGCCGGGCTGGTAGCGGCTTTCGCGCAAGGCAACGTCCGGAGGAAGCCCTGCGCCTTGCCGTCGCCTGCGGTAGTGCGACGGCGGCACAGCCGGGCACCAGCATTTTTCACCACACAACGATCTAGACCCACTTCTGCGGCAGATCGAGGTGGAGATCTCGTACCCTGAAAGGAGAACGCCATGCAACAGCAACGCAAAGCTCCCATTGGTATCAGCCGGGAGGCCAGCCGACGCTGGCACAGGAAAACTATGAAACGGATTACCCAAGGCTCCGGCCGATTGTTCCTGATGGCTGGTGACCAGAAGGTCGAACATCTGAATGATGATTTCGTGGGCGGTAACGTCGCCGCCGCGGACGCCGATCCAGAACATCTTTTTCGCATTGCCAGCCAGGCGCCCATTGGCTGCTTCGCCACCCAGCTCGGACTGGTGGCGCAGTATGGAGGGGACTACCCCGAGATTCCGTACCTGCTCAAGCTCAACAGCAAGACCCATCTGCTTTCCGGCGCCGAACACGATCCCCGCAGTCGTCAGTGGCAAAGCATGGCGCAGGTCAAGGAGTTCATGCAGCATGCCGGGGTGACGATCGTGGGTGTGTGGCTACACCATCTATCCTGGCTCGGAATTTGAAGCGGAAATGTTGACGGAGGCCGCGCAACTCATCCACGATGCCCATAGCCTCGGTCTGTTGGCGGTGATCTGGGCCTATCCGCGCGGAAGAGCGGTGGGTAAACGGGAACACGATCCACATCTGATTGCCGGGGCCGCTGGGCTGGTCGCCTGCCTGGGTGCGGATTTCGTCAAGGTCAACCCACCACTGAATGCCCAAGGTGAGGCCGAGGCCAAGCTATTGGGCGAGCGGTTGCCGCCGCCGGACGCACGCAGCTGGTCTGTGCCGGGGGCTCGGAAGTCAGCAGTGCGGACTTCGTCCGCCGTCTGGACGAGCAACTGCGCGACGGGCACACGGCGGGCTGTGCCACTGGCCGCAATGTCCACCAACGCAGTCAACCAGAAGCTGTCGCCCTGTGCCGGGCCATTCACAGCTTGGTGGTCGAGGATCGCGGCCTGGACCATGCCTTGGCATTGTTGCACGAGGGCTGAGCGCGCATGGGTCATCTGCCGCGCCAGAAAAGCAAGATCGTCTGTACCATCGGTCCGGCCTCTGATCGCGTCACCGTCCTCGAGGCCATGCTGCGGGCCGGCATGGACGTCGCACGCATCAATCTCGCCCATGGCAGCATCCCCGAGCATGCCCAACGCATCCAGCGCATCCGTAGCGCCAGCGCGCGGATCGGCAAACGGGTAGCCATCCTCGCGGATCTGCCGGGGCCCAAGATTCGCATCGGGGCATTGCCGCAGCCCCTCCAGCTCAAAAAAGGTCAACGTCTGCGTCTGGGGGCGGGACCCTACCACGAAGAGCAGGGGCAGGCCTATTTGCCTCTGGAATTGCCGGAACTCGCGCGTCCTTTGCGCAAGGGAGATGATGTCTTCCTGGCCGACGGCTTCCTGCATTTGCGCGTCGAAACAGAGGAACAGGGGATACTGCACTGCCGCGTTGTGGTGGGCGGCGAGTTGCGCTCCCACAAGGGCGTCAATCTGCCCGGCTTGCTGCTCGCCGGCACTGCGCTCACGCCGCACGACCAGGACTTGTTGCGCGCCATTCTGCCTCTGGAGGTGGATGGGATCAGCGTTTCCTTCGTCGAGTCGGCCGCCGAGCTGGAGCAGGCCCGTCGTATAGCCGCGCAACAGGGTCAGGAGCCGTTTCTGGTGGCCAAGATCGAGCGTCAGCGCGCCCTCCGCAATCTGCCAGAAATCCTCGCGGCTTGCGATGGGATTATGGTGGCGCGCGGCGATCTGGGGGTGGAGATCCCGATCCAGAGCATTGCCCGACAGCAGAAAGAACTCATTCACCGTGCCCGCGCTGCCGGCAAGGCAGTCATCACCGCCACACAGATGCTGGAGTCGATGGTCAACAACCCCCGTCCCACCCGCGCCGAGGTGAACGACGTCGCCAACGCCATCCTCGATGGCAGCGACGCCGTGATGCTCTCGGAGGAGTCGGCCATGGGCAACTATCCGCTCGAAAGCGTGCGCATGATGGCGCGCATCGCTGCCGACATCGAAGGCTCGGGCTTCAACGCCCGAGAGCTCAGCTGTCAAAAGAGTGAAAAGGCAGCCGTGGAAGCGGTGATCGCCTGCGACGTGCACGCGGCAACCGCAATGTTGAAGCCGCAGTTCATCGTCACCCCCACGGAAACCGGGGCTACCGCAGCGCGCATCGCGCGCCTGCGGCCGCCGACCTGGATCCTTGCCCCCAGCCGTCACCCGGCAACCTGTCAGCGTCTGTGTTTTTACTCGGGGGTCTACCCGATCTTACTCGACCCAGGCTCTGGCAGCTGGGAAAGCGCCATACGCCGCTGGCTGCTCGACAACGGCTGGCAACAGGGCCACATCATTCTCACTCAGGGTCCAAGCCAAGGTCACCCGGGTGGCACCAATAGATTGGAGATCATCGACCTCGCGGTATCCGATTCCCCCCCAAAGCAAGGAGACAATGATGGAGAGCCTGATTGAAGACATCACCGCTCGCGAAATTCTCGACTCGCGCGGCAACCCCACCGTCGAAGCGGAGGTCTTATTGACCGATGGCAGCCGCGGACGGGCCGCGGTGCCCTCGGGTGCCTCAACCGGCAGCCGCGAGGCCCTGGAGTTGCGCGACCAGGACCCCAAACGCTTTGCTGGCAAAGGGGTGCGGAAAGTCATCGAGCACATTGAAGAAGAGATCGCCCCCAATCTGATCGATCTGGACGCGAGCGCCCAAAAAATGATCGACGATACCCTGCTCGGCCTGGATGGGACTGCCAACAAATCTCGCCTGGGGGCCAATGCCCTGCTCGCCGTATCCCTGGCCTGCGCCCGCGCTGCCGCCGAGAGCAAGGATCTGCCCCTCTATGCCTATCTCGGTGGCCCTGCTGCCTCCCGCCTGCCGGTGCCCTGCCTCAACGTCCTCAACGGCGGCGTCCATGCCCACTGGCAGGGGGCGGATTTTCAGGAAACCATGCTGGTGCCTTTTGGCGCCGATTCTTTCCGCGAAGCCATCCGCTGGGGCGCGGAGGTCTATCACGCCCTGCAAAGTCTGCTTCTGGAAAGACACCTGAGCGTTGGCGTGGGCGACGAGGGCGGCTTTGCCCCGGCGGTGCAGTCTAACCACGAAACCCTGGATCTGCTCGTCGCTGCCATTGAAAAGGCCGGCTTCGTCCCGGGGAAGGATTGCGGCATCGCCATCGACCCGGCTTCTTCGGAATTTTATCGAGATGGCTTGTATCAGCTGCACACCGAAAAGCGTGCCATCAGCAGCGAAGAGATGATCGAATACTACAGCAAGCTGGTGGATGACTATCCCATCGTGCTGTTGGAGGATGGCCTGGCCGAGGACGATTGGGATTCCTGGAAACAACTCAACGCGCGGCTGGGCAGTCGCATCGAGCTGGTGGGCGACGATATCTTCTGCACCAACCCGGAGATCATCGCCCGCGGGATCAGGGACAACATCGCCAATTCCGTGCTCATCAAGCTCAATCAGATCGGCACCGTCAGCGAGACCTTCGCTGCCGCGCGACTGGCCCAGTTCCACGGTTGGGGGGCCTTCGTTTCGCATCGCTCCGGGGAAACCACCGACGATTTCATTGCCGACCTCACCGTGGCCCTGGACAGCGGTCACATCAAATCCGGTGCACCCTGCCGCGGCGAGCGCGTCGCCAAGTATAACCAGCTCCTGCGCATCGAAGAAGAATTGGGCACTGCCGCCACCTACGCTGGCGCCCAGGCCTTCGTCCGTCCGGCCATCCGCTGACAACGCGGCCGCTTAGCGCCTCAGAAGAGGCTACGGGCGGCCTTGCCAATGCCCTCGGCGGACATAGGATGCTGGTCGGCAAAACGGGCGAGATCATAGGCCGTCGCCCCCAGGCTTAGCGCCGTTCCCATCTGCCCAATAAGGCTACCGGCATCGATGCCGACGATCCAGCCCCCCAGCAGGCGCAGGGAGGAAGGCTCGAAGAACAAGCGAATCTCTCCCTCCAGGCGCTCCAGGATCTGCGCCCGGGAGTCTTCGGCGAAATCATAGCGGCCCACCAATAGCTCGCGTCCTTCGGCCTTGGCTGGGGTAACGCCGATATAGGCCGCGGCCGGGAGGGTGAAGATCGTCGTTGGCACGTTGTAGAAGTCCGCGTAATCGAGGGGCTGATTGCCGCCCAGGATATTATGGGCGGCAACCAGAGATTGCCGTACCGCTGCATGAAAGAGCGGCACCCGACCATTGACGTCACCGGCGGCGTAGATATGCGGATAGCGGGTCTGCAGGGAAGGCCCAACGCGGATGCCGTGTCGGTCAAATTCGATACCGATCCCTTCGCAACCCTCGGGAATCACTGGGGAACGCCCCACCGCAAGCAGCACCGCCTCCGCCTCGGCACTTTCCTCCTGCCCGGACCGTTGCCAAACCACCCGACGCAGCGGACCTTGGGCCTCGATGCGCTGCACATCGACATCGGTCAGGATCCGCAGCGCCGCCGGCAACAACGGCTGGAGAAGGGCCACCATGCCCGGGTCCATGCCGTTCAGGATCTGTCCGCCCTTCTGCAAGAGCGTCACCTGGCTACCCAGCTCGGCAAAGAAAGACGCCGTTTCCAGGCCAATATAGCCGCCACCCACTACGATCAGGCGCTTGGGCAAATTGCGCAGGACGGGATCCGGTTTATAGAGATCATGACTGGTCAGACAATGCTCGGCCCCGGAATGGGAGGTACGAAAACGTCTGAACCGCTGGCAATCAGGATGTGATGGCACTGGATTTTCTCGCTACCGCGCTCATCATCGATCTGCACGGTATGGGGATCCAGAATGCGTGCCACCCCCTTGCGTAGCTCGATACCGGGTTGTGCAGCAAGCTCCTGTGCGTGCTGGGCATAGCGACGTTCCTGCACCCGGTCCTTGTGCTGCACGATGGCCGTATAGTCCGGCGCCAGCCGCTCAGCCAGCCCAAGCTGCGTACCAAAGCGCCCCAGCGCGCCAGCCAAAGACGCCATCTCCCGTACCGCCTTGGATGGCACACAGCCCTCATAGAGACAGTTGCCACTCATCACGCCTTTGGGGTCGACCATGAGTACCCGATGTCCAACCCGCGCCAGACGAAACGCCGCCGGATACGCCGCACCGCCGGCCCCAATACAAAGCAGATCCACCACTGTCTCACCCATATCTGACCTCCTGATCCAATTATATACTTGTCAGTATAGTTCGCCGCTGCGGATGGGCGAATGGTCTACAATGAGGTAGCGGAGCCGGAGGACGCGCATGAATATCACCCCATCGTATGTCTTGCCCCAACTGCCGGAGGCACTGGACGGGCTCATCGAACTGGCCTTGGATCTGCGCTGGTCTTGGAGTTATCACAGCGACGTCCTCTGGGAGCAACTCGATGGAGAACTCTGGAGCCGGACCCGCAACCCCTGGTTGCTGCTGCAGAATCTGGATGCAGGCAAACTCGATGCCTTGGCCAGCAACGAGGCGTTCCTGGCTCAGCTGCAGACGCAATTGCAATACCACCGCCAGGAGAGCCGTCGGGAAAGCTGGTTTCAAAAAAATGTCCCCGCGGCACAGCTGCAACGCGTCGCCTATTTCAGCATGGAGTTCGGTCTCTCCGAGGCCCTACCCATCTATTCCGGGGGTCTCGGGATTCTGGCTGGCGACGTGCTGAAAACTGCGGGCGACCTGGGCGTACCCATGGTCGGCATCGGCATCCTCTGGCAGCAAGGCTATTTCCGGCAAAGTCTCGACGACTGTGGCCGCCAACTGGAGCTCTACCCCTACAACGATCCTACCCAACTTCCCGTTCTCCCGGTGCGCGATCGGGAAGGGCAGTGGCTTCGTATTGAATTGCCCTTTCCCGGTCGTACCGTCATCCTGCGTGCCTGGCAGGCCCAGGTCGGTACCGTCCCGCTCTATCTTCTGGACAGCAACGATCCCCTCAACAGCCCCGCCGACCGGGGTATTACCGCCGAACTCTATGGCGGTGGCCCAGAAATGCGTTTGCAGCAAGAGATCTGCCTGGGCGCGGGCGGTTGGCTGCTGCTGCGCCATCTCGGCATGGAGATAGAGATCTGTCATCTGAACGAAGGGCATGCCGCCTTCGCCATCCTGGCGCGCATCCATAGTCATATGCGCGATCATGGCAGCGACTTCCAGTGTGCCTTGAACGCCACCCGCGCCGGCAACGTCTTTACCACGCACACGCCAGTAGCGGCTGGCTTCGACCGCTTCGCGCCGGAACTCATCTCCCGCTATATCGAAGGCGCACCCAAGATCTTTGGCGTTGACCTGCAGCAGATCCTGGCGCTCGGCCGGGCCAATGCGGATGACCCCCGGGAGCCTTTCAACATGGCCTGGCTGGCCATCCACGGCAGCATCCACGTGAATGGCGTCAGTGCCTTGCACGGGAAAGTGAGCCAACATCTTTTTCAACCACTTTTTCCTCGTTGGCCGGCCGATGAAATCCCGGTATGCGGCATTACCAACGGCGTCCATGTTCCCTCCTGGGATAATGCTGAGGCCGATGCCCTATGGACAAAACACTGCGGCACTGAGCGCTGGCTGGGTGATTTACAGCAAATCGCTGTACACTTTCGCAACGTGAGCGATGCGGAAATCTGGCAACTGCGGGCACAAGGGCGCAAAGGACTCATCGAATTTGCCCGCAACCGCCTGCAACGACAGCTGGCCATGGCGCATCGTCCACAGACAGAAATCGATGCCGCCGCCCTCGTTCTCGACCCCAACACCCTGACCATCGGCTTTGCCCGCCGTTTCACCGCCTACAAGCGTCCCAATCTGCTGCTCAGTGATCCGGAACGCCTGTATCGCATCCTTAGTGATCTCCGTCATCCGGTGCAACTCCTGATCGCCGGTAAGGCGCACCCACGGGACGGTGACGGCAAGGCCATGATCCAGGAATGGACCCAGTTTCTCCGCCGCCATCCCGACCTCTTCCACAAGGTCGTCTTCATTGCCGACTACGATATGCTCGTGGCGGCACAACTGGTGCAAGGGGTGGATGTGTGGATCAATACGCCCCGACGCCCCTGGGAGGCCAGTGGCACCAGCGGCATGAAAGTTCTCGTCAATGGCGGTCTGAATTTTTCCGAACTGGACGGGTGGTGGGCAGAAGCCTATAGCGACGCGGTCGGCTGGGCCCTGGGCGACCGCCACGAACACGATGCCGATTTGGCCTGGGATCGGCAAGAGGCCGAACAGCTCTACCAGACCATTGAGCAAGAAATCGCTCCGCTTTTTTATCAAGGCCGTGACGAGAGCGGCTGTCCCTGCGCCTGGGTGGAAAAGATCCGCACCAGCATGGCAGAGCTCACTCCGCGCTTCAGCAGCCATCGCATGCTCCAGGAGTACGTCGAAGAACTCTACCTACCCGCCGCCAGGCGGCTGCGCCAACGTTCTTCACTGGAACAATTGCAGAGTATCTGCGCTTGGCAGAACCATCTGAAGGCGCATTGGCACGGCCTGCGTTTTGGCGAACTGCACGTTGAGGAAATCGGCGAGGAATATCAGTTCCAGATACATACGTACCTGGACGACATCCCCGCGGAAATGATCAAGGTAGAGTTGTTTGCCAATGGTCTCGAGGGAGCCGGCCCGGAACTGCATCCAATGCAGCGCTCCGAGACCCTCACTGGCGCCGTCAACAGCTACAATTATCGCTGCAACATCGCCAAGCGTCGTCCGGTTTCCGACTACACCCCACGGATCGTTGCGCAGCATCCGCTTTGTCAGGTGCCCCTCGAAAACAACGCGATTCTTTGGTACCGCTAAAGAAAAAGGATCCGGAACTTTTCCGGATCCTTTGGTTTGGTGGAGCTAAGCGGGATCGAACCGCTGACCTCTTGAATGCCATTCAAGCGCTCTCCCAGCTGAGCTATAGCCCCAATTTCTGGTCGGCGTACTATTCCAGAAGACGCCTCTCCTGTCAACCGCAGCCTATGAAGATCCTCGCAAAGCACAATAGAATGGACCCATGAAACATCTTTCCACCTCGCTCAATCGTTTGCTCGCTGAACTGGAACAACCCATCGTCTGCCTGGATCTGGAAACCACTGGCGGGCGCCCCCAGCAGGACCGCATTCTCGAAATCGGCATGGTGACCCTTACGCCTGGGCAAGAGCCGCAGCAATGGGCGCAGTTACTCAATCCCGGTTGCCCCGTTTCCCCCTACATCACGCAGTTGACGGGGATTCATCCCAATATGCTCCGCGATATGCCACGCTTTGAGGAAATCGCTGCAAGCCTGGCGCTCCGCTTAGAGGGGCACATCGTGGTCGCCCACAACGCACGCTTCGACCTCGCTTTTTTGCGCCAGTCCTTCCAGCGCGTTGAGATCCCTTTCCAAGCGAAGGCGATATGCAGCGTCAAACTCTCGCGGCGACTTTTCCCCCAAGAAACGCGACATGGTCTGGACGCCATCATCGATCGACTGGAAATCCCCTGCCGCAATCGTCATCGTGCCTTGGACGATGCGCGAGTCGTTGCGGAATTTCTCCGCCGCCTCGCCGACGAGCGTTTGCCCGAGGTCGTGCAAGCCTGCAAACTGCAATGGGAGCAGGAATGTCTACCTCCCAATCTGGATGCAGAATTCCTTCGCAGTATTCCCAATCGGCCGGGAGTCTATCTGTTTTTTGGGAGCGGTGAGATTCCTTTGTACATTGGCAAGAGCATCCACCTACGCAAACGAGTCCTGGAGCACTTCCGTAATGATTTCCGCCACGACCGCGAAATGCAGATTGCGCAGCAGGTGGAGCGCATTGAATGGCTGGAAACGCAGGGCGAGTTGGGCGCACTGCTGCTGGAATCGCGTCTGGTGAAAGAAAGAAATCCTCTCTACAACCGCCAGTTGCGCAGAAAAAAGGAGCTATGCACCATCGTTTGGGCCGGCCCAGGGAGCGCTGCACCACAGATCCGCTGCGGCGAAGAGATTCGGCCAGGGGTCTGCCACGGAATTTTCGCCAATCGCCGCAGCGCGAAGGCCGCACTCAAGCGTCTGGCACAAGAATGGGGACTTTGCGATATCCGCTTGGGCTTGCAAAAAGGCAAAGGCGCCTGTTTTGGTTTTCAAATCAAACGCTGTCGTGGCGTATGTGCCGGCCAGGAATCTGCGGCGGAGCACGATGAACGTCTATCTGCCGCCATGCAGATTTTGCAAATCCAACATTGGCCTTTTTCTGGGCCCATCGGCATTCCCGAGGAGGACAATAGCGCCTCTCTCCATGTTTTTGATCACTGGTGTCATATGGGAATCGTACGAGAAGATAACGGAGTAATAGAACAATTCGCGGATTCGGCCAGCTTCGATACCGATACCTATCGAATATTGCTTCGCTATCTCCATCACTCTCCCCAACAATGGAGGCCATTGGATCAGGGTTGGCGACAACGCACAAGACAAAGATCGATCTAAGGGAACCAATCTGCATCCAAAATGGTCAACAGATCGTCATTCATAACCCCAAGGAACGCCGCTATGTTTGGATTCGGAAAGGAAGAAATGCCAGCTGTCAACTGCCCGGCCTGTCAAAGCGCCATGCAGGACATGGGTTCGCACGGAATCCGCATGGGCGGGTTGACTGGAATTCTTGGGGCAGGCGCCGCGTTGGTCGGCGGGCAAATCGCCGATGACGCAGAAGAGGCCTTTGAGAAGAAAATGGCGGTGCGAGTATTCGTTTGTCCGCAATGTCATGAAGTATCCCTAAAATATCAGGGTGGACTCTGAGCCTTGGCTTTGCCTGCAACATCTGGCCTGCTTCGCAGGCGCCTGCTGACCCTGTGCCTGTTGCCAGTGCTGGGAGGTTTCGCCAGCAACAGTTTTGCCGCAGGAAATCTTGCGAGCAACGCCAATGCCTGGCAGTGGGTGTGGCAACAACTGGCGCGCTACGGCTACGTTCATGTGGTCTATGGTACTTATATGGGACGCTATGGCGCGCTACGCACGGTCGCCGCCTGGGATGTTTCCGTTCCACAAAAATTGCAGGATTTATCGAACCGCTGGGGCTATTCTGCATTGAACCCGGAATTCCGCAGCGGAGTCATTCAATTTGAACGAGTCAGTAAGATCCTGCCCACCAATGGCATCTCCCGGGGACGGGCGAATGCCACCCTGATTGCTCGGCTGAAGGCGGGGCATATCCCCTACAACCCCTATCCGTTTCAGTGGGTCGAGGTTCGCAAAGATCATCATCCCGAGCAGCTGCGGATCTGGCAAGTGCCGCCCTCCTCGGCAACTGACCTGCATTGGCGGGGTCACTGGGGATATCATTCCGTGGTCAACACCGGCGTGTTACAGTCTACGCCAGATGGGACTTGGCCAGTCTATCAGCGCCTTGCCGACACGACGATGCACGGCACTTTTCCCATCCGCGTCACGAAGACAAAATATCTCAGCCTATCGCCAGATCAACGCGGACATTATCACGGTCATCTGGTCTACTGGCAGAAATATGTCGCTCCCAACGTCCGATTTGTCAATTACTTTTACGATGGCCGAGCGATCCACTTCTACCCGCGCAAGAGTTATGGCTGGCCACAAAGCGCCGGATGCGTAGAAATGCCCTATAAAAATGCGAAGCACTTGTTTCACCTTTTGCATTATGGGGATTTGGTATCGGTAGTCGGGCATTATCAGCCTGCCTCGCCTCCCCGGCAGAAACTGCTGCTTGCGGAGGAGCAGCTGCGCAAAAGAATCCTGCGAAGCATCGCAGAGCAGGTGTCCAGCTCTGCGTGACCCAGTGAATTGCTGCAGTCCGCTCCCGTTTGCCAGTTGCCGGCAGAGGTCTTACCATCGCTCCATAAGCCAGCAGCAGCGATGACGACGATCATGACTCAATCTATCGATTCCCATCTCAACGAAGAGCGTCTTTTCCCGGTCCCCGAGGCATTCGCCGCCCGGGCGCATCTCGATCATGGCGAATACCAGCGTCTGCAGGCAGAAGCGGAACGAGATCCTGATGCTTTCTGGGGCGCTCTGGCGCGCGAACACCTGCTCTGGGAGCAGCCATTCTCGCAGGTGCTCGACGGGCGCGAGGCGCCTTTCTACCGCTGGTTCGCCGACGGCAGCCTCAATGTCGCAAAAAACTGCATCGATCGTCACCTGCACGGAGCGCAGAAGCACAAGGCAGCGTTGATTTGGGAGGGAGAGGATGGCAGCGTCAAGACCCTGACTTACGCGCAACTGCACCGCGAGGTCAACCTCTTTGCCAATGCCCTGCGCGCCGAGAAGGTCGAGGCCGGGGATCGGGTCGTGATCTACATGCCCATGGTTATCGAAGCGGTAGTGGCGATGCTTGCCTGCGCGCGTATCGGTGCTGTGCACTCCGTGGTGTTCGGTGGATTTTCCGCCGAGGCACTCAAGGATCGTCTGGAGGACACCGGTGCCAAAGTTCTGCTCACCGCCGATGGCGCCTATCGTGGTGGCAAGATCGTCCCGCTCAAACGCCATGCCGATCAGGCCCTATTGCGCGAGCACGAACACCAGGTGGAACGGGTCATTGTCTTGCAGCGCACCGGCACCGATATCGACATGCTCGACGGCCGCGATCTGTGGTGGCACGAGGCAGTCGCCGGGCTGTCGGCCCACTGTCCTGCCCCCGCCTTCCCCGCGGAGCATCCCCTCTTCATCCTCTACACCTCGGGCAGTACCGGCAAACCCAAAGGGATTCTGCACAGCAGTGCCGGTTACCTGCTCTGGGCGAAGCTCACCAGTCATTGGTCTTTCGATCTAAGAGATGACGACGTGTATTGGTGTACCGCCGATGTCGGATGGATCACTGGGCACAGCTACGTGGTTTATGGTCCACTGGCCAATGGCGCCACTGTCTTTTTGTATGAAGGCGCACCCATGTACCCGCAACCCGATCGCTTCTGGTCGATGGTCGAACGCCACGGCATCACTGTCCTCTACACAGCGCCGACGGCAGTGCGCGCCTTCATGAAGATGGGCGATGCCTGGGTCAAGAAACACGATCTCAGCAGCCTGCGATTGCTTGGGAGCGTGGGCGAACCGATGAATCCCGAAGCCTGGATCTGGTACCGCGACGTCATTGGCGGCGGGAAATGCCCCATCGTCGATACTTGGTGGCAGACCGAAACCGGCGGTCATATGATCGCCCCACTGCCGGGTGTCAGCGCCAACAAACCCGGCTCTTGCGCCCTGCCCCTGCCCGGAATTTCCGCCAAGGTGGTGAATGAGCAGGGTGAGGAAATCCATGCCGCCGACCAGGGGGGCTATCTCGTCATCGATCGCCCTTGGCCGGGCATGCTGCGGGGCATCTGGAGCAATCCCGAACGCTACGCGCAGACCTACTGGGGGAAGTTCGCCAATCGCTACTACATTGCCGGCGACAGCGCCCGTCGCGACAAGGATGGCTACTTTTGGGTGATGGGCCGCATCGATGATGTCCTCAATGTATCCGGCCATCGCCTCGGTACGGCGGAGATCGAATCTGCCCTCGTTTCCCATCCCGCCGTCGCCGAGGCTGCCGTAGTCGGCGTTCCGCATGAGATCAAGGGAGAAGCGATATCTGCCTTCGTGATCCTCAAGGCCTCCCACCAGGGAGACGATCATGATCAACTGAGCGCGGCGTTACGCGCCCAGGTGACTGACCTGATTGGCGCCATCGCCCGTCCCGACGACATCCACTTCGTCGACAGCCTACCCAAAACCCGCTCGGGTAAAATCATGCGCCGGCTGTTGCGCGCCCAAGCTCGCGGTGAGGAAATCACCCAGGATATCAGCACCCTCGAAGATTGAGCAGATCATCCCAAGCCGTGCAAGGCCGCTTCGGTCCGCTTGGCAAAAGCTGGATCGGTCTCGGCCTTTTTTAGCAACGCCTCATATTTTGTTGGCGTCAGCTGATGCTGCGCAAGAATTGCAGTAATTTGCTTGTCATAGCCCTCTAGCTTTTGATGTTTTTCTTTTTCACTCATGCTCTTGCTGGAAATGACGGTATGCGCCTGCATATCGATAGGTTGAATTTCCTTCACTGCCGCGGCGAAGTGATGCAGCTCCTGCTGGTCCACATGCAGCTTGACAGGAGATTGTACCATCGGCTCAGCAGGCGTCGTCTGCGCTGGCATCTCGGTACTGGCCAATGCCCAAGTGCTACCACAAATCAAAGTCGCAGAAGACAAAACACCAACAATAATTTCCTTCTTCATGATCTCTCCCGTTTAGAACACGGCAAAAATAGTGAAGCCAAACCCTAACAAGGATAATCATCCATTGTCAAAACTGAATTGTTAATTGTTATATATCATGAGAATGTTGCAAAAATTTTTATCCCCCAAATTACGCAAACACATGGGCTTGATCGCTCTGGCTGCCGCCATAATGCTGCGTTATCATCGCCCTTTCCTACTGGGAGCAAAGCTGTGACGGAAAACTTTCACCCGCGGCGCAGTGTATTTCTTCTCGGCAGCCTCAGCGCCTTCGGCGCGCTTTCCATCGACATGTACCTGCCCAGTTTGCCGACACTACAACAGCATTTTCAGGTCAACCAACTTGCCATTCAGCTTACCCTAGCCGCTTTTTTTCTCGGATTTTCTGGGGGCCAAGCGATCCTCGGTCCCATCAGCGATCGTTTCGGCCGCCGCCCTCCTCTGCTACTCGCGCTGGCGCTCTATATGGCCGCTTCCATTGCCTGCGCTTTTGCTCCCAGCGCCGCCTGGTTGGCGTTCTTTCGCCTGCTGCAGGGCATCGGGGCGTGCTCAGGGCCGGTCATTGGCCGCGCATTGGTACGCGATCTCTTCCCGCCGCAGGACGCCAGCCACGTCTTTGCACGGATGATTCTGGTCATGGGGGTGGCTCCCATTTTTGCACCCCTCCTTGGCGGCTATCTGCTCCTCTGGTCTGGCTGGCAAGCAATCTTCGTCCTGCTGGCGGTCCTCGGGCTCCTGAGCCTGCTGGCCAGCGCCCTGCTCCTGCCTGCCGGCCATCGCGGAGATCCCGCGCATTCGCTCCACCTGTATGCCATTGTCGCGCGCTTCTGGACCCTGCTTCGTGATCCGCGCTTTCGTCCCTACGCCATCATTCTCGCCGCGAGTTTTTCCGGCATGTTTGCCTACATCGCCGGTTCCCCTTTCGTATTCATCGAGTTACACAAAGTGCCAGCGCATGATTTTGGTTGGATCTTTGGCTTCAATGCCCTGGGCCTGATCCTTCTCTCGCAGTTCAATCGCTTTCTGCACCGACGTTATTCTTCGCGTTCTTTGTTACGGACGACCCTATTCATTCAATTCGGCGCCGCAGTGTTCCTGCTTTTTGCCAGTCTCCTACCACAAACGGGCCTTGCAGGCCTCATCGTGCCGCTGTTCTTCTATGTCGCCTCGATTGGTCTGGTTTCCCCGAACAGCAGCGCCTTGGCCATGCAAGAGCAAGGAAAACAGGCGGGCACCGCTTCCGCCCTGCTTGGCAGCCTGCAATTCGCCAGCGCTGCCGTCGCTGCCATGGGCGTCGGCTTGATCGACATCCCCAGCGCCCTGCCCATGGCCCTAGTGATACTCCTATGCGCGACGATTGCGGCATCCGCTGGGCTAACCCTGCGCAAATCCGCTCATTTTCCCGGGTAGCGTGGGCCCCGGACAACAAAAGAGGCGCCGCAGCGCCTCTTTTTCACCACGCTACTTCAGTCATTCGGCATGGCCGAGATAAACGCAGCGGGCACCGGATTCATCCCCAGAGCGTAGCGTAGGGTGGCAAAATGCATCGCCTCGTCACCTTCGATGTTGGCTGCGGCGTGGGCCAGCTCGGGATTGCTGAACTGTTTCACCGCCCCCAAATACGCTTTGGCGGCGCCGATTTCCAAGCCTGCGGCAAAATGCAGCACATCGGCCTGATCCTTCAACTTGTCGACAGGGAAACCCCACGCCTTGGCCAAATCACCCATGGGAGCGGTAAGCGGTAGCTTTGCCGCGACTGGCTTACCACCCATCTTCCGGATCGTCTCAGCGAGTACGTCCGCATGCGCTTCATGATCCTTCTGGAATTCCAGGGCCAGTTTGAGTGGACCTGGCTTCAGCAGCTTACTGTCGGCACCCACCTGGTACGCCGCAATCGCCTGATGTTCGGCATTCAAGGCAAAATTGAGGATACCCAGATCGTGGCTTTCACTGTTCGCAGACATCCCAGCGGCCCGCGCCGTAGCTGGCAAAACCAGATTTCCGGCGGCGGCCAAGCCCAAACCAAAAAGGGCACTTTTTTTCAGAAAATCCCGACGATTTGCGCCGTCTTGCTCATTTTTCTGCATGATATTCTCCTGCCTGTGACGAAAAAAGAGTGATGAATCGTGTCATCACAGTCTAGTACGCACGGCGCGGCCCTGCGGATGCATCCTAACCGCGGATCAGCGTCGCCTGGAGCAGAATGGGTCCGGTGGGTTGCCCGGTAGGAGAACCGCCAGCGGGCTCCATGGTCACTGCCAACAGGCGGGCATGGGAAAGGTTCATATGGTCCGGCACCGGCAGCACCGGCGTCTGCCCGGCGCGCATCGGCAACAGGCCCATCGAGACGGGTTTCTTACCGGGCACGATGGCCCACAGCTGCATGGATTTGTCCGGGGGAATCTGGGTGTTTCGCAGAGTGACCAAGCGCATGTGATGCGCACTCGCGTGGAACACCCAGGTTGCCTGTCCCTGGCCATTGTTGACGACTGCCAGCATGGGCATTTGTGGCGCACTGGGCCACAACCAGGTGATCACCAGCACTATCGCCAGCGCCCCACTCAGGCCTTGCCATAGGCCAAGGCGGCGCCACCAGGGCAAATGCGACGATCCAGACCAGGCGTCGGTCGGTCTAGGCAACTGCGCGCGAATTCCCTGCCACACCCGCTCTGGCGCCGGCTGCGGGCGCGCAGGAAGCAATGCAGGCAAGAGCAGATCCTCCCAGCGCTCCACCATCTGCGCAAGGACGACATCCTGCTGCACGAGGCGCGCAAAGCGGAGTCGCGCCCTTCCCCGCAGGCTGCCGATCACATACAGCGCCGCCAGTTGCTCGGCAAGCTGTGCATGGTTACGTAGATTCATGCTGCAAACAGTCCCGCAAAAACAATAACCCCCTGCGAATCCAGCTCTTCACCGTCCCCAGAGCCGCTCCGAAGTGCTTGGCCACCTCTTCGTAGCTCGCGGCACGATAAAAGGCTTGCACGACGGCCTGACGTTGCTCCGCCGTCATCTTCTGCAAACAATCCTCCATGCGCTTGCGCTCGGCAGGATACAATGCGGCCTCATTGTGCACGGCTCCCCATTCTTCCCGCTCCCAGTCAGGCTCTTCCCAGCCAGGCTCGTCCTTGGGCATGCGTCGCAACAGATCGATCGCCTGGTAGCGCACGATGGCCGCCGCCCAGGCCATGGGAGAGCGCCCGGCGCGGTATTCGGATGCCTTGAGCCAGATCTTGAGGAAGGCATCCTGCAAACAGTCTGCCGCTCGGCCATCTTCTCTTAAAATACGCAAAGCGACAGGGTAGAGATGCGCGGACGTCTCCCGGTAAAAACGCTGGAAAGCCTGCTGATCGCCACGCGCAACAGCAAGTAGCAGCTGCTCCAGCTCAGCCGTATCGATCATCAGGCGTTACGGGACAATTCATGATTTCTCACACTTTTGCATTCGCACCTTTCCGCCGCAAAGTCGTAAGCTGGCCGGTAGAGTCTGGCTGGAGAATAGCGCAGAGTAGCAGCGCTTGACTACGAGTGGGACGCAACTGGAGAGAGCATCATGAAAAAGCAGAAGAGAATTTCCCTAAGAAATGGCCTATTGGGTATTGCAGCTCTGGGCTTGAGTAGCGCGGCGATGGCCAACCCCATCGATCTGCAACTGAACATCGGCACGCCGGCGTACTACCCGCCTGCGGTCGTCGCCACTCCGCCGCTGATGGTGTGGCTACCCAGTCTGGGCGTCTATGCGGCCTACGGCAGCTCCCAGCCCATTTTCTACAGTGGCTCCAGCTACTACTATTTTTACGGCAATCGTTGGTGGGCAGGTCCAGCCTATCGTGGGCCGTGGCGCCCCGTTGCGGCGCCGCCCCCGGGATTGCAGCGCTGGCATCCTGGCGATTGGCAGCGGGTACAGAACGAGGCCCACTACCGCGCGCGCGACCCGCATTGGCGGCATTTCCGGCCACAGGCTAGGCCCCAGCCGCCCATCCCCCAGCAGTACCGGCCACACGGACCGGAACAGGGTCCCTATCACCCGCAACCAGGTCCACGATATGAACATGGCCCCGACCATGGCAACCCAGGTCGCGGAGATCATGGACACGGAGATCATGGGCCGGGCGACCAAGAGCCTGGCCGCCCCTAACAGAAGTCACTTCCTCAAGAAGCCATCTTCTCGTTCAACCAGGTTCTTGCCTCGGCCATCGCCGCGTCCAGCCCTTCCGCTTGCGCGGCGCCCGCCTGCGCCATGTCCGGTCGTCCGCCACCTTTACCTCCCAGCGGTTTCGCAAGCACATTCACCAGCTCACCGGCATGGACCTTGCCGTGCAGGTCCTTGCTGACTGCGGCCAGAAGAGAGACCTTCTCGTCCGCCACACCAGCCAGCACGATGATGCCGGAGCTGATTTCCGAACGGAGACGATCGAGCACCTCGCGTAAGGCCTTCGCATCCATCCCATCCAGGCGTTGCAACAGGACCGGCACATCCCGAATGCGCTCTACCCGCGCGGCCAGATCGGCACCTGCGGTGGCGGCCAATTCCCGCTTGCTGCGCTCCAGCTCCTTCTCCAGTTGCCGCAGGCGCTCCAGGGTCTGGGCGAGCCGCTGATCCAGCTCCGCAGGCGCGGCTTTGAGCAACGCCGCCGCCCCACGTAGGCGTTCCTCATCCTGTTGCACACTGCGTAAGGCGGCTTCCCGGCTACCGCTTCGATACGGCGAATCCCCGCCGCAACGGCGGACTCGCTCAGGATCTTGAAGAAGCCGATCTCCCCCAGGGCAGCGACATGGGTGCCACCACAAAACTCCAGCGAGTGCTCCCCCATCAGCACCACGCGAACTTCCTCGCCATATTTTTCCCCAAAGAGGGCCATGGCACCCAGGGCTTGCGCCTCAGCGAGGGGCAATACTCGCGTTTCGGCCTGCACATTGGCACGAATCGCAGCGTTCACCTCGCGCTCGATGGCCTGTAGTTCCGCCGACCCCAGGGGCTCCGGATGGCTGAAGTCGAAGCGCAGACGCTCGGCATTCACCAACGATCCCTTTTGCTGCACGTGGCTGCCCAGACGGCGACGTAACACGGCATGCAGAAGGTGCGTCGCCGAGTGGTGGGCGGCAGTGGCGGCACGGGCAACGGGATCGACCGCTGCCTGCAGAATCTCACCGACGCGGATGCTGCCACGTTCCAGGGTGCCGATATGCACGTGCTGGCTGGGTACCGGCTTTTGCGTGTCGGTCACGGAAAACAGGACTTCCTGACCGTGGAAGAGCTTGCCGCAGTCACCCGCCTGCCCGCCCGATTCGCCATAGAAAGGCGTCTGATCGAGGATGATCGCGGCGGACTCGCCCGCCTGCAAGCTATCGACGCAGGCGCCATCCCGGACCATTGCGAGCACCTTCCCGGCGCCGTCGCAACCGCCATAGCCGAGAAATTCGGTGGACGGCAGTTGCATGGCGAGATCGTGATAGATCTTTTCCGCCTTCACCGCGCCGCTGCCGGACCACGCCGCACGGGAGCGTTCGCGCTGCTCCGCCAGCGCCGCATCAAAGCCCGCCATGTCCATCTCCAGCCCACGCTCACGGGCGATATCCGCCGTCAGATCGACCGGAAAGCCGTAGGTATCGGACAGGCGGAAGATGACTTCACCGGGGATGGGTGCCCCCACCGGCAGCTTGGCAATGGCCTCGTCGAGCAGATCCAGCCCGCGCTGCAAGGTCTCGCGGAATTTTTCTTCCTCGCGATGCAGCTGCCGCTCGACCTCGTGTTGTGCCTGGCGCAGCTCCGGGTAGGCGTCGCCCATGCTGGCAACCAGCGGCGCCACCAGACGGTAGAAAAATGCGTCCTCGATGCCAAGCTTGCGCCCATGCCGCACCGCACGGCGGATGATCCGCCGCAGCACATAACCGCGACCTTCGTTACTCGGCATGACACCATCGGTGATCAGGAAGCTGCAGGCACGGATATGATCTGCCAGGACCCGCAGACTGGTGTCGCCTTCGGCACTGCTGCCATAGGGCGTGGCGGCCAGCTCCGCCGCTGCCGCGATCAGTACCTGAAAGATATCGGTGTCGTAGTTATTGTGCACACCCTGCAGGACCGCCGCCAGACGCTCCAGACCCATGCCGGTGTCGACCGAAGGTTTGGGCAAGGGCGTGAGCTTGCCCGAGCTGTCCCGGTCGTACTGCATGAAGACCAGATTCCAGATCTCGATGTAGCGGTCACCGTCGGCCTCCGGGCTTCCGGGCGGGCCGCCGGGGATTGCCGGACCGTGATCGTAGAAGATCTCCGAACAGGGACCGCAGGGGCCGGTATCGCCCATACTCCAGAAGTTGTCCTTGTCGCCGCAGCGGGAGAAGCGCGCAGCGTCGATCTTCATCTCGTTCAGCCAGATCTCGGCCGCTTCGTCGTCCTTGTCGTGAACCGTCACCCAGAGCTTCTCGGCCGGCAGGCCCAGGGTTTGGGTGAGAAAACGCCAAGCGAACTGGATGGCTTCCCGCTTGAAGTAATCACCAAAAGAGAAATTGCCGAGCATCTCGAAGAAGAAAGTATGGTGACGCGCCGTATAGCCAACGTTTTCGAGATCGTTGTGCTTGCCGCCAGCACGCATGCAGCGCTGGGTGGAGACTGCCCGAGTATAAGGGCGCTGCTCCAGCCCAAGAAAGGTATCCTTGAACTGCACCATGCCGGCGTTGGTGAAGAGTAGCGTCGGGTCATTACGCGGCACCAGAGGACTGCTGGGGACGACCTGATGCCCTTGGCTGGCAAAAAACTGCAAAAAGGCGCTACGGATGGCTGCTGACTTCATGTGATCCCTGAACGATACTCGGCGGGGCTCACTCCCCATCCGCAAAACAAATCCTCTTGGGCCAAAGCCTTACGAATCAGGTCGGG
>NZ_CP118749.1 GCF_030996345.1 Acidithiobacillus sp. AMEEHan
ATGAAAGTCAATCATTATGTCGCGCCATGTTCCATCCATCTTTATTGTTCTATAGCGGTCATTTTTTGTGCTGCACCGGAACGACGAATGGCATCTCGTGTTTGAAAACAGTTTGGCGGCAATTTGGTCCTCATCAAATTTCATTGAGGCGTACCCTGCAAGAACTGAAATGGCAAAATCATCCACCATCTTATCAGCCGCACTCCTCAATTCGCTGATTGAATAGTGTTGTATAAAAAATGAGACGTTTTTTTAAGAACGCACGAGCAAGTTGTTTATTCTTTTTGATGTCCGACACAGTTTTTCGTTTCCAAGGCGAAGCAAAATCTTTGCCTTCAAACTGCGCAGCATAGAGTTTGGCATATATCGGTCGAAACAGCTAAAGATCTCTTCTATGGTATCAAATAGTTGCATTGATCGATCAGTTGTATCAGCGGACAACAGCTGCCCTGGCCGTCGCCTTCGATGAATATATAGATACTCATCCAAGTAGAGGCACTATTAGCAGCTATCCCACAGATATAGTGGAACAGATGATCCTCTGCTAACCTCATTTCAGGGAACTGTGCGTCTATAGCTTCAATGTCTGCGCGTCGGCGCAGGGTTAGCCACGCCGCCGACGGATAAATCTGTTAAACTACCCGGATGCTCACGTAAATCGAGAACGCCGCGAAGCGCGATTTCTTCTACCAAATCTGAATGAAACGGGCGTTCAGGCGAAAGCATACAGCGTTTGTGATTATCATATCCTCTCAATCCGCAGAATACATAGTCTACATCATTGCTCTCCAGCGCATCTACAAGTCTTTCAACCATCGTTGGAGCGATCCAGTCATCACTGTCTACAAACAAGATGTATTGTCCGTGCGCATGCCGCAAACCCTCGTTCCTGCCACCCCAGCCCATTGTTATGAGACTGGTTTATCAAGGAGATTCTTGGATCAATTTCAGCGGCAAGACGAACAAGGGTAGCGCTATTATCCATTGACATACCGTTTACGCAGATAATCTCTAGATGTTTGTATGTCTGCTTAGTTATTGAGGAAAGACACTCTTCTAAATATTCTTCAACTTCAAATACAGGCACAATAATAGAGACCAATTTCATATGTAATCCCATAATGTATTTATTAGATGACCGCTAGTCGCCGGAAGCGCGAAGCTAGGGCGAGTGGTCCCCGGCATGTCACATTGTGTGCAGTCCGCGCCGAAACCATCGCCCAATGCGAAGGTAAATGCGCATGCACTGCCGCGTGGTGGCCATCTAGCCGTTTGTGAACCGAGTGCTGATCCTCGCCCCAGCGAGGATGGGACGCCTGTGGCCCGGGCGTCCGGGGCCTGTTATCTAACCGCAAGCGCAAGTCCGTTCGCGCACGGGCACGCAAAAAACCGTACTGAGCACAGCGGTTCTCCCCTTGAAGTGCGGCGTCAATGTCTTGGGTATCTTTGCCATTACCTCAGCTGGTAGCGAAAGCTAAATATCCTCTAACGGCATGTCCGTCATTATTTGCTTATCGGTAATCATGGTCAAGTGTAACCATGGGATTGACGCGTCAACCTACAGGGGCACGTGTGGTGCGCTATGTCCGGCGACGTACACGGTGGCAAAGGTCGATTCAATGGCATTGGTGGTGCGGATATGTCGCCAATGCTCAGCTGGGTAATCATAAGAGGCCGGCAATTCCGCCCGATCCTTTTCCAGCTTGGCCACGGCTTTGGGGTACTTCGCCTGGTAGTTGCGCACAAAGGCCTCCAGAGCTCTCTCCGCGACCTTCCGGCTCTCGGCCATCCAGATTTCCTGCAGTGCCGCCTTCGCCTTATCCTGCTTGGATTTGGGTGGTTCGTTGAGGATATTAGCGGTCTTGTGCACCAAGCAACGCTGCTGACGGGTTTCGGGATACGCCTCCTCCAATGCAGCCCAGAAGCCCATGGCTCCCTCCCCAATCGCCAGTAATGGTGCAGCTTCCAGACCACGAGCCTGCAGGTCGTGCAGGATCTCCAGCTAGGGGCTTTGGATTCGCGAAGGCCGTCGCTGACACTGACGAGCTCCTTCTTTCCCTCCGCAGTCACACCAATAATCACCAGCAGGCAGATACGCGGATCCTCTTCCCCACGCAGATTGGTATAGACACCGTCCACCCACCAGTAGGCATACCGCTTGCCCGCCAGGGAACGGCGCTGCCAAGTGGTGTGTTCTTCTGCCCACTGCGATTGAGGCGTCCCAATGCCGCAGGGGAAAGTCCCTTGGCTTCTTCGCCCAGAAGAATGGAAAGCACCTCCTCCATGTGACCGGAAGATACCCCATGCAGACACAACCAGGGAACCGTGGCTGCCACCGTTCGCGATTTGCGCACATATGGCGGCACCAGTGCCGAATTGAATTTAATCCCCGAACCCGAACGATCCCGAACCTTGGGGACGCTCACCGGCACAAGTCCCAAGGCAGTCATGATCTCTCGCTCTGGCAAATAGCCATTACGAACGACCGCCTGACGACCATTGACCATCTGGACAGCAGAAAACTCTCCACTGTCTCTATGGCCTGTTCGGTTAGAGAACGTGATGCTCGCCGCAGGACACCCTCGGTCCCCAAGCCCAGCTCTCCCATACCATTCTCAAAAACGATACTATCCTTCACGGCGCACTCCTCGTCGCTCATTGGTCCGCAAACCCTCTGTAGCAATAGTGCACCACTCTCCTGAAGTCAGCTGTGGACTGCCCGTACGCCGCTTTCGATCATAGCTCGACTTCCCAACAATGGCGATCACTTCTCGACCTGTTGCCGAAAATTCGGCCACCCACTTCAGGAGACAGCGCTCAACCGCCTCAAGATCAAGAATCATGAAGACTCGCCGAAAGGTGCCATGGGAAAGAGCGCCATGGTGCAATTCCAAGAATGTGGTACGTAGCCAATCCAGCTTTCCCTGCCCATACAGCGCGATATCTTCCCAGGTTTCGGCTCCAGCGATCACGGCGCAGACCACGATAACCAGCACAGCCAGGAGTCGATGTACCGTCTTCCTCGGTCGTCTGGGACGTTTTCAGGACGGAAATCTTCCCCACCAGTCTCAGGACAACATACCATCTCCTCACGATAAAACAGGAAGATGGCAATGTACGGCCCAAGGCTAATCAGCTATTGGTTTTTTCATGCGTAAGCCCCCGTGCTCTTATATCGGCAGAAGGCCCCATCCGTCCACGCAGTCCGTCCTGCAGTCCACGCCACATCATCTTGATCACAAGAAGGCGATGCGGGT
This sequence comes from Acidithiobacillus sp. AMEEHan, assembly GCF_030996345.1. NCBI lineage: Bacteria > Pseudomonadati > Pseudomonadota > Acidithiobacillia > Acidithiobacillales > Acidithiobacillaceae > Acidithiobacillus > Acidithiobacillus sp. AMEEHan. Next base: position 3,258 of record NZ_CP118749.1, read on the forward strand.
GGAAAATGGTCATGAACACGAATAGCTGAACCATACGAACAGCATCTGCACGCCTCCAGTCCTCCGGCGCATACGCCCGTCGACGAAGCCAGATACTATTACGAAAAGTGTAGTAATAACGGAAGGGTTTGTGTATCGGAACTTCACGCCATCTCCCCAGCCAAATGCGTCGTCGATACTCACCAAGGTCGTGCTCCATGACGGCCGTGCAGTCACCAAAAACCCGGTAGCCCTTTGATCGCGCACGTAACACCCACTCGGTGTCGACGTGATCGATAAAAAGCTCTTCATTGAAACCACCAATCACAGCAAATGCATCAAGAGGCACGAGAGAGCCAGAAGTGATCAGAAAATCTACAGGTAAAGGCTGATTATCCGACCGGCAATCAATCCGCCTTATATGCCAACTTGCGAACACTACATGGCGAGAAAGCTTCCCACTATGCCGGTCGAAAAATCGAGGGCCAATGGCCGCGACGTGTTCACCTTGACTTATTATCCAGCGTAAACCGTGCTGTAGGTCTCCCACCATCGTGGGGGAGGGAATACTGTCTTGATCCATCAGCAAAGCGGTATCGTAACCGGCGCTTAGCGCTGTGTAGATTCCCAAGTTTAAAGCAGCACCAACACCGAGATTGCCGCTAAGAGTCATCAGGGAACACGACTGAAACAAACCGACAAGCGCCACCAATCCTTCCACCTCAGATGATCCATTGTCTACTATCTGCACTCGATCAACCTGAGGCGAAACCGCCGAAAGCACTTCTCTCAGCCGGTTGAGATCAGGATTGAATGAAATAATGATTGCACAGATCAAGCGCAAATCTCGGCTCCTGCCCGTGTGACGTGATCGAAACTGGACCTTTCCAGGCGGGCCAGGATTAGCTCCTCTATGCGCCGGGCCATCTCTTCTTCCGAGGGGAACCCGTCAATAAAGGCCAATCCAGCCTCGCGCCTGCGCAGGCGCTCAGCCTCGTCATTGAGCAGCAGCATAATATCTTGTGCCATGCATTCAGGGATCGGATTGGCCAGTAGAGCAATGTCGCTGCGTCCCCCATAATTCACAGCGTTATCGCCCCGGTCCAGATCAACTACTGGCAAACCACAAGCCATCATTTCGTATGGAATAAGGCTTGGATTTGTTGTCGAGAACACTAACCCGACATCGCCATCGGCATACATCTGGGCTATCTCCTCGAGCGTTGGCACGAGCCCGCGAATAGTCACGGGGAAGTCGAAGTGCTGTTTTCCCAAGTGGCGAGAGCCAAACATCACAATCTCTAAGTCAGGACACATACGATGCACCTCGCGCAACGCCATGACGCCGAGCTCGAAGCATCGCCGCGGCATTTCCGGCTTAGCGAAATAGACAATATTGCGGTTAGCTTTACGGCGCTGTCGCGGGTGATAGATCCCCCTGTCGACTGGGAATTGGAAGTGATCAGCCTCAGCGCCGAAATCGCGACGCAGCAAACGCTCGCACCACGGCCCAGATGTGATGTGGTACAAGCCTAGACGGTAGGTGTTCTCGGCCAACACATACTCCGTACCCATCTGCGCAAAATATGGCTCGAAGTCCTGGACGAAGTACATTATCTCTTTGGCTTGACCGCGCGCAGCCAGCGCCGGCGCAACGGTTGACCAGTGGGTCGCGAACACGACATCCACCAAGCGTAGCCTGCCATCAAATAGGTAAACTGGGCAGTCCAAATCATAAAAATGTTTCTTAATCAAATTCTTCAGCGTTTCCGGATCTTGCTCCGTGCCAGTGAAGTACAGCGAAATGCGGTGACCAAATCTCTGGAGGAAATAAGCGGCGCGCAGGATATTGCGATGGCCACCTCCGCCGATAATCAAGCCAGGGATTACCCAGGCGATGCGCAGACGCCCTGGCGGTAGAGGTGTTTCGTCCGAGGTTTCAGGGTCTGCCTTGGATAGCCCGTAGACGCGCACTGCCTCACGCGCCACGCCGGAGATACTGTAGCGCTCAAGCGCGGTGCGTTTCGCTTCCTTACCCACACGCATGCGCAACTCCGGTGAAACCACCAGCGCCTCCAGAATCCGACGCCATTGGGTCGCATCGTGAACGCAGTACCCGTCGACACCATCCGTGATTGCGCGCGTGAAGGTGTCGGTGGCGCTGGCCACGGTGGGCACGCCAACCAAACCCGCTTCGAAGAACTTGAGCTCGCTTTTTCCTTGGGTATACGCATTATCGAGCTCCAATGGGGCAATGTTTATATCGCACTCGGCGAGCAACTGGAGCATTCCTTGGGGTGGCTGAAACGGTGCGCGCTCGACCCGGTGCGCGAACCCATCCCAACGCGGACCTAGTTCGAGGTAGCCGACTACGCGCAGAACTACCTGCGGGTACTGTTCCATGATCTCGAGTATCGAACTTTCACATTCTGCAAAATCCCTTTGGTGGGTGAAGCTGCCGCTAAAGTAGCCAATTCGCACACACGCCGGATCGGGCAAACGCGTCGTCAACTCCCGCGCAGTAGCGATCTGCTCGGCATTGATAGAGTTTGGAATCACCGCCGCCGGGCGCCCGATCTCTTCAACACGTGCCTTAAGATAAGCTGTCGGCACAGTCACCAGATCGCACCGCTCGAGCAGTCGGCGATAGCGCAAGACACCGTCTACGTAGCAGCTTTTTTGTTTTTCTTCGAGAACGCGCACACCGTCGATGGCATCGATAATGTCGGGCTCAAATACATAGTCGTCGATATCGAACACAATTTTGGTGTCCAGATTTTTTGCGTAATTAAGGAAGCGCACAATGCCGACGCCTTTGTCAAATGGAGCGCGAAAGAGCACCACAACATCGGGCCTCACTCGTAGGTCAACCAGACGAGCTAGTTCTGAGTAGGGCAGATCGAGAACTCGGTATCCCAGTTCGCGCAATCCTTCAATCAAGTTGTAGACTCTGTAGCGCTTAGATTCACCCTCCCAGCAACCGATCATGAAAACGACATGAAAGTGCCGATCAGCCAGATTTCTCTCCTCTACCTCTGGTAGAACCACTAGGTTCGATGGTAACGATGGTGCACCGCTGCCGATGCGCCGCAGAACTGCACGTAGTGTCGCGGCGGCACCGTGGCGTCGCCAGTACCCATGGACCTTATGCAATATCCTATATCCGTAACCAACAGAACCCAGAACATGGGTGAAAATCGTAGCCTTGGCACGGCGGAGGTCTTCTTCGAGCCGGGCAATATTATCATTCGACACGCTAACCTGCTGTCTGATCTCGCGTTCGATCTGACGCAACTCCTCTAGGTCACGTTGCAGGCGGTCCTCAGCCTGGTGTAGCACTTCGACATCATGCTCAAGCAGTTTGACATAAGCATCGTCGCTAACCACTAGAACCGGCTCGGGAGTATCGGCTGGAATGACATGCCCCGACGAGGCGACCGCGATGAAATAATCGGCTTTCTCTGGATAGTAGGTATCGTGCAACGACTGAATATGCCCGATATGCTGCGGCATCGCAGAGGCCACCATCGAAGTGAAATGGTTATTCTCGAAGTAAAGCTCTACGGAGCGAAATTCAGTAGAAAGCAGCGCACGAAATTCTTCGGCGCTGAACTCGTGGGTGTGGAAGTGCGTACGTTTCCGCACGAGAGCGCGCGGGGTGGACATTAATAGCACACCATCGCCCTTCAGTGAGACACGGATTCGGCGCACTACTTCGGCTTGCGCGTCGACGTGCTCAATGAGCTCAAAACAGGTGACAACGTCGAAACACTGCCCGAAGTCGAACTCTGTAGCTGAAGCGACAGCGAACTCGACATTGGGATGCGCGTAATTTTCGCGGGCGTGGTTGATTGCATCAGCCGAGATGTCAAATGCTAGTACCGATTCGGCGCCATTGACTGCCAAGTGGTGCGCGCCGTAACCGACTCCGCAGCCGACATCGAGCACTCGTTTTCCCTTCACAAATGCGGAGGCAAAAATGTATCTGGCAATGTGTTCCTGAAACATCTTTTCAGAAAATTTAGGCTCACAATTTTTCGCCCCAGGAACGATCTTCTCACCAGAAAATTCAACCATATATACTCCCTCAATAGTATCTAACTAACTGCTCCAGGCGTTTCTCAAATACCAAGTTTATCTCTCAACCATAGCAACATTAACAGCGTTTGCATGATGTGGTTCGACTGGGTATAACAGGTCGCTGAAAAACCGAGCAATAAAATCTGCTCGGCACCTATTTTTCTCGAAAAACGCGGCCTGAAGGCAGTTCTGGACCACTTTTGTGCGGTTTTTCTGGTCAATCTGCCCGGATTCCCGAACTCTGGACGCAGTACTCCCATCACGCTACCCCCAGTCGTGCCATACGCACCAGATTGTAGGCGGTGGACACCAGAGTGAAGTGCAGCCCCACCCGTTCCAATCCACGGAATCGCGTTTTGCGCATCCCGCCCACGGTCTTCATCCACCCAAAGATCGACTCGATCCGCTTGCGGACACGAATGCTGATGTTGTACCCGACATGACGGGTCGTGCGACCATCTACCGCGGATCCCTTGCACTTACGGGCCACGTGCGGGGTGACATTCCGATCACGAAGGTCCTGGACGAAGCCATGACGATCGTAACCCTTATCGGCGCCAAGGGTGATCCGGTGGCTTCCACCCAGCTCATCCATGAGCTGTAACGCAGCATCCACCTCTGCTGTCCCATCCGCCGTAGTGACCTTCTCTCCGGCAATCAAACCATGGCGGTTATCCATGAGCACATGCCCCAGATACGCCAACCGCGAGGCATCCCCCGGTGCCTTCTTGTAGAGACGGCAATCGGGGTCCGTTACCGCGGCATGGGTGTCATTGCTGCGCTTCTGCCCACGGAAATCCGAGCCGTCGCCCTGCCGATCCTCGGGGTCTTTGGGCTGGAAGGATTTTTGTGAAGCCCAGGCTTCCAGTAAGGTGCCATCTACAGAAAAGTGCTCCTCGGATAGTAGTCCCTGAGACCTTGCTTGCGCCAAAACCGTCTGAAAGAAGCGTTGCACTGTTCCGTTGTCCAATAAGCGATCCCGGTTCTTGCTGAACACCGTGGACACCCAAATCGAATCATCCATACCCAAGCCCACGAACCAGCGGAACAGGAGATTGTAGTTCAGCTGCTCGATGAGCTGCCGTTCGGAGCGCACGCTATAAAAGACCTGCAACAGCAAAGCACGAAGCAGATGCTCTGGGGGAATCGAGGGGCGCCCCAGGTCTGAGTAGATCTGGTTGAAATGTCCGTCGAGCTCTGCCAAGGAGCGATCTACGATCACCCGAATAGCACGTAGGGGATGATCCTTCGGCACTCGCTCCTCGGGGGACAGATAACTGAACATCGCACCCGACTCTACCTTGGTTCCACGCATGATCGAATCCCTCCGTGCCCTGGTCCGCCAATTATACCACGGACTTTTTCAGCATCCTGATAGGGGGCTGATGGTAGCAGCAAGCATACGCATGGCAGTGAACATGGTTACTCGCGCTTCATCATCTTCCAGCGAAGCATATCGTGGGAACAGCGCTGTGGCCAAGCTCTGGGGCAGGATGCCGCCATACATCACGAGATTAAATGGGACAACATAGCGGGCGACAAAAGACATACCTAACTGTGCCCCGATGAAAAAGCGGTCGGTGAGATTCATGATCGGGCTGACGACTGCGCTAACCGTGATCCAGGCACCGTAAGGAAGGATGGAACGAAGAAGCTTCCAATGAAAGGTCGGGAAAGGCCCGTCGAGAATACGGATGCAGAACCGGAACAGCAAAAGTGATCCCAAAAGACGTCCAAAAATCGCTGCGCCCACCAAGTACGGCAGGGTTATGTACCCTAAGAACGCTGCACTCAATGGGAAGACTTGATACAAGAGTAGGCCTACGATTTGCCCAATATTTAGGTAGTCAAAGCGCTCTCTTCCCTCCAGAGTCCCCAAGAGTACACTGAGCGAGGTCGCCAGCGGCAGAAACAATAAAAGGGGCAGGATTGCATGCTGCACTTCCTGCCGCAGCTCTTGTGACAATACCAGCACGTGCCTCACTAGCCAGATCATCAATGGCCAAAAAAGTAAGATGGAGGCAAGAGAAGAGGCTGCAAGTGTTGCGAGCAACGCTGTCCAAAAGAGTTCTCCCTGCGCGCGCAATTGCAGAGGGTCAGAGACTTTTTTTTGGGCAGCAATCTTCGAGATGCGCTGGGCCACTGCCCTGCCCAAGCCGAGATCGAAGGCTCCAAAGTATCCCAAAGCCAACCAGAGAATGGACAGCGCCCCGTAGCGGGCCACACCAATGAGATGAAGGTACAACGGGACGGTGAACAGCAAAAGAAAGGCTGGTATGGCCCGTCCAGAGACATTGAGAAGCGTCGAGTGCGCTATGGATCTCGCCATCGGTTTACCGAAAAAAAACCAAGATGTCGCTAGCCATTAACAAAAGAGACCATGGGGCTCGCCCCGGAAGTTTTGGGAGCGTTGCAACTGCAAGATGCCCCATGTTCACCTCGTTCGCCCGCCGAATACGGTTGCTGTTTGCTTGCCCAAGTGGTATGCACCAAATTTCACCAGCGTTCGTATCAGGGCTTCGGGTATCTGCCGCGGCGCGTGTCGGGAAAGAAAGCGGATCTCTGACCGCACAAAGCGCTTCCCCTCCGAAGTTGGGCTCTGAAACGACGCAAGTAATGCTCGTTGCTGTGCGTGCATATAGCCAATCGCGTAATAGCGTCGGGCTTCTTCTGCTATCGTGAACCCATGGGAGTGGATGACGCGGGCATGCGCCTCATAGACCACGGTTCCTCCTTGGAGCAATATTCGGGCAGCAGCAATCATATCTTCTCCCATAGAACAGTTATTGGGGAAACCGCCGGCTCGAAGGAGGATATCTCGCCTGTACGCTGAGAACGAATTTGAGGTAAACGCCGTTTTGATTCCCAAGCGCGCAATATCCTCAAGGCTTTTTTCGATACTCTGTTCGGGATAATTGAAGAGCCGTGCGTGCCGTTCGATAGGACCAGCTTCTAAGCGGGGAAGCTGCCGACCATAGGCAACGCCGGCCCGCGGATGTGCGTGTAGTTCGGTCACTAGTTGCTCCAAGGCATGCCTGCCATCGAGAATGGCATCCTGAGTCAGGAATACGACGGTTTTACAGTCCGAAACCATCTCTACTGCCATTTGCCGTGTCCCGCCGTGGTTGAACGCGTCTGGAGCGATGCAATGTACTTCAAAGCCGGCGGCTTTGGCGAACTCGGCCGATCCATCCGTCGATCCGGAGTCAATCACGAGTATGCGTCGCGGCTGTATGTTCTGCGATAGTATGGAATCAATTACCATCCGCCAGCGCTGTCCACCATTCTTAACTGGAACAATCAACGCGATCGACGCCCCCCCCTCTACGGCAGGCAACTTAGTCTGTCGGTCACAGTGCTCCATCGGGGAGATATCCTTACGCAAGAGGTCAAGATTGTTCCAAGGCATACGGGGAGTTGGTACAGGTCTCAAATCACCCTACAGAGAAATGAAATTACAGACATCCGGTTCTCGGTAGTAGTATCTTACCCGATGTGGCTGGCTCATAGTTAGTGTAGAGTCAACAACTATGTTGGGCGATGTATCTCGTTGCCCAAACCAGTTTAGCTGTTGGCGTCGATGGGTTAGACTGGCGACCATGAAATCTTCCGCGCAGCCGTCCCTCAACCGCACCGCCCTACTGGTCAGCCTGCCCTTCTTCGCTTACCTGAGCAGTTGGTACTACAACGGTTCCCTGATCCCGCTCCTGGCGGTGAGTAGCGTATCGCTGCTGCTCTGGGGGGCGGTAGCGGCGTGGCCCCGGATTCGCGCGGGGCTGCCTTGGCCGCGGGGGTATCTGCCGGCTTTCATGTTGCTGTGGTTGTTCTGGTACTGGCTGACCCTGTTCTGGAGCCACGTCCCCTATAGTAGCTGGTTTTATTTCTGGACCCTGGGTTCCGTGCCTCTGGGCTTTCTCGCCTGGACCATGCTCTCCGAGCGCGATGCGGAAGCGGTCTGGCCCTGGTTCTGGCGGGGGATCGTTGCCAGCGCGTGGATCCTGTCGGCCATTGGGCTTTGGCAGTACTACCGTCTCCTGGGGGAAGGCGCGAACTGGATGGGCCTGCGTCCACAAGGCCCGCTGATGGACTGCAACAGTTACGCGGCGTGGATGAATCTGTTTTTCTTCGTGCTCGTCGGGCGCTATTTTTGGCTGGACGGGCGTCGCCCTCGCGCGCTCCTTTCCAAGTCCATTGATTGGGTGACCTTTGGCTATTTATTGACTATCGCCATCATTCTGCTGGCAGATTTCAGTACGGGCAGCCGCGGCGGTCTGCTCGCCTGGGCGTGTACCCTGCCCTTTGCCTTGCTGGGTTTTCGGGGAAAGCCCGGGGTCTGGTCGCGCTGGGCCGCTGTACTGTTCCTGGTTCTCATCGCCTTTCTCCTCATGAACTACCCCAAGGGCTACGACATCCTGGGCCAACTCAATCCCCACTACATCAGCTCCAACATTGCTACGGTATCCCGCAGCCTGATGTGGATCGCTACTTGGCATATCTTCCTGAGCCATCCTTACCTGGGTACGGGGCTGGGCAGTTATTTTCTGTTCTACCCTGCCTACCGCCTGCCGGCGGAACTAGCTTCGGCAGGGACCTACGCCCATAACGACTACATCGAGTTTCTGGCCGAGGGTGGGCTCATCAACCTGGGCTTTTTGCTCGCTTTTGCCGGGGCCTTGATCTATGCCCTTTATCGCCTGATTTTTCGCGCGGCACGGCTCGGCATCAGTGAGGAAAACCGCTATTGGGCCTTGGGGCTGGTGCTGGGGGTTTTTGCCATCACCGGCCACGCCCTGGGCAACTTCATCTTCTACAACCTGCCCCTGAGCATTCTGGCCGGAATTTTTCTCGCCCAGGCCTGGCACCTCTACCATCGCCAAGGGGAAACGGCACCTCTGTTGCCGCGCCTGGGCATCCGCCATCCGGGAGTGGTGCAGGGGGTCCTGGTGGTGCTCGTGGTATTGGCGGGCTGGTTTCTTGCCCTCGATGCGGCGGTCTATGCCCTGTTCAGCAACAATGCCTGGCTCGATGGGGTCATCAGCAACCCCAACGGTCGGGCGGTATTCTTGATGCGGGCAGCGCGCTTTCTGGAAGTTGCCCGGCCCCAGGCGACCCAGCCCTGGGTGTACATGGGCAATGCCTACCTCAACCTGGCAGCCAGTGACGCGAATATGCCAGCGGCACAGAAGCGGGTGCTGCTGAAAGCGGCTTTGCGGCAGTACCATGCCTCGCTGGTGGGCATTCCGCGCCAGGCGGGGGTCTACAATGCCATCGGCTCGCTCTATAACCAGTATGGCAGCACGCTCCTGGGGATGACGCCGCAAGCGGCCCAGGACCGCGCCGTCCTTGCCTGGCGCAAGGGCCTGGCCCTGGACCCCGCCAGCGTCAACCTGCGCAGCGAGATCGCAACGGCGGCTTATTTTGATCATGGCAAGGTGGCAGGAGGCATCGCCTTCTTACAGGCGGGCTTGAACCGGCCCCTGTTCCCCGAGCCTCGCGCCCTCCTGCAATGGGTCATTGCCCGCAACCAATGGCAGTTGGCCCACGACCCCAAGGCGGCGGAAAAGACCCTGCTGATCAGCCTCAAGGCATCGCCGGACTTTACTCCCACCCTGACCCTGCTGCGGCAGATCGTGCAGGCGCAAAAGCCGGGCGGCCAGGCATCGACACGAGCGGAATGAGGGCCGCAATATATCGAGCCTAACCGCTTGTCGCATGGTCAATCAAAAGGATAATATCCGTGCTTAGACATAGGAGGTCCTATGCAGCCGAGTGCTAAGCAAAGCTTTCCTCATCCTGAGTTGATCGGCAGCTTCCGCCAGTTCGGTCCTTTCGGGGTGGCTTACCAAGTCGTCAAGGAAGGTCACTCGACAGATCACGGATGGACGGTAGAAATAGAGGTGCCGTCAACAGGAGAACATCTAGAATATCCCCTCCGCTCCGTCCTAGACGATCCAGAAGCTGAGTAATGTTTGCAATTGCCTTTGATCTCGTCGTCAAAGAAACGGCGGCCTGCCATCCCAAAGGGGTGTCGGTGGCCTATGCCGAAATTGGGGCAGCTCTTGCTGGATATGGCTTTCGGTGGGTCCAAGGAAGCCTCTATGTCTGTGAGGACGAGGATATGGCAAATCTGATGGATGCCATCGACAAGCTGACAGAGATGGATTGGTTTCCCTCATCCGTTCGGGACATCCGGGCATTTCGGGTAGAACAGTGGTCGGACTTCACGGATCGAGTGAAGCGTCGAGGCAGCGGAATGAGGGCCGCAATATATCGAGCCTAGCGGCTTGTCGCATGCTCAGTCGAAAGGATAACCTTTGCAGGCAGGCATCGAGGAATCCACAATAGCTGCAATCATGCTTTCCCCGGTCAGATCGTTGACGCGAAGGATGGACTGGTTGCCTATCAGTCCGTGGTATCAGCCTCTTCCGTACCTCTCCCAAACGCTGCATGCGCGCCTTCAGGTCAGGATCGATCTTCACCGCCATGGGTACGGCAGAGGGGGAGACTGTGGAGGTGGCGGATGGGTTATGCTCGCGGGGATCGCCCTTGACCATACGCGCATGCACGTTAAGCGCATCTCCATCGACACGAACATCCTCGTCTACGCGATGGACCGCGATGCCGGAAAACGTCATGTGCGGGCAGTGAAAGTAGTGGAACAGGCCGTCGACAGCGACTGCATCCTCACTACGCAGGCTCTGGGGGGTTTTTCATGGCGTGTCGCACATTCTGACGGAGGAAAGGGCGTTGAACTCCGCCGCACACAGAGACTCCTATGGGTAATGCCAAAAGATCCTGCGTATGCCGAGGCGCGAGCCCTACTCAAACTGCTCCTGATCAGCGGTGCCATCACCCTGGCCAGCGCGGCAATCATTGTCGTACTCTGGTGGCTGTATGCTGGCGGAGCCCATGGATGACGCGATGCTGAAAACTTGCGGGGATGCCCACTACCGTTATCTGGATATGCGCGACGCCGAGCCGGGGGATCGCTTCTTTCACTTGCGCCATCAGCCTTACAGCGACGTGGTGACGGCCATCGAAGCAGTGGAAGTCCTGACCGTGGAAAAGAAAACCCTGCAGTGCCGGGTAGAGGGGAGGGGCAAGCCGTGGAAACTGCGGCGGCAGGCAGAGCATATCCACTGTTATCTGGCCGATGATCCTGTTTTTCAGCAGTTGCAGTATACCTTCACCCGGGCGCAGCGCATTCAGCAGGCGAAAGACTGGGTGCGCCAGGCCCCGCCGGAGCGTTTCGATGAACCGGTACTGGAGGCCATCGAGCGCTGGCATGGCACAGGTTGAGGGCTCTGGCAGATCCCCTTCCCTGCCTTGACTTTGGCCGTCCTTCTCCTTATCTTCTGTGCCCTTACGAAATTTTGGGGTAGATCATCATGAAGCGCACTTTTCAGCCTAGCGTCGTGCATCGCAAGCGCACTCACGGTTTCCGCGCCCGCATGGCGACCAAGTCTGGCCGCCTGGTCCTCAAGCGGCGGCGCGCCAAAGGCCGGTACAAGCTCTGTCCCTGAGGGATGAGCCGACAGTCGTTCACCCGTGACGACCGCCTGCGCAACAAGGCTGAAATCCGCCTTGCCTTGCGCGAGGGGAAAAAGCGCAGTTTTCCCGAATTGGTGTTCTACCGTCTGGACAACGATCTGGGGCATGCGCGCATTGGCTTCGCCGTCAGCCGGAAGGTCGGCAAGGCGGTGCTCCGCAACCGTCTGAAACGACGCCTGCGCGAGGCGTTTCGGCTGAGCGCCGGCCGTTCTCTGCCTTGCGATCTCATGGTCGTGGCGCGTCCGGCCGCGCGCGACGCGGCCTATGCCGTGCTGCGTGGGCGCTTGGATAGCGTGTTGCGCTGATGGCCATGCTTCGTCGCGGCGCCATCGCCCTGATTCATACCTATCAACTCGTCCTGAGCCCCTTTCTCGGGCAGAATTGCCGCTACCATCCAAGCTGTTCGCATTACACCTGCGAGGCCATAGAACGCTATGGTGTCCTGCGCGGCGCCTGGATGGGTGTCAAACGCATCGCTCGCTGTCATCCTTTTCACCCGGGGGGGTACGACCCCGTACCCTGAGTTTTCGGAGCCTCATGGATAGCCAACGTACCATCCTCGCCGTCGTCCTCTCGATTATCGTCCTGGTGCTCTTCGAGTGGCTGGCACCCCATCCCAAACCCAGCCCGAAGGCAACGCCAACGGCGGTCACCCAGTCAGCCGCCCAGCCAACGCCGGTTACCCAATCGCCTGCGCCTACCAGCAGCGTTCCGGCTGCGCCTAGCACGATTGCGGCGGTGACGAGCCATGCGGTGGGCGAGGGGCCCAGTGTCTCTTTCCAGACGGATCTTTATACCGGCAAGATCTATCTGCACGGCGGTGATATCCAGAATCTCGGCCTGCGCCAATATCCCATTGCCGTGGACAACAAAGCGCCTTATCCCATTCTGGACAGTAGCGCTGCGCGATTGACGGCACAGCAAAGCGGCTTCCTGAGCACCGACGGGCAGATTCTGCGCGCCGACTTCAGCGCCCCGCAGGCCGTCAATGACGGCGGGCCCATCACCCTGAACGGCCAGGCCGGCCCGCTGAAAATCGAAAAAACCTTTTCGTTTGATCCACACACCTATCTGATCAACGAAGACATCCGCATCACCAATACCGGCAAGGAGCCGTGGAAAGGCAGCTATTTCGACCAGATTCTGCGCAATGACCGTACCCAGAGCCATTGGTTCATGTCGATTTTTACCGGCGCGGTCCTGATGCACCATGGCAGCCTGAGTGAGAAAGGCTTTTCGGATCTTCGCGACCACCCGGAGGAGCATGGTGGCCCAGGCTGGGCGGGCATGACCGATCACTATTTTCTGCAAGCGGTCTTACCGGAAGCACATGCCGCCGTGCAACTCTACGCGCGTCCGGCAGGCAGCAACTACGTCGCCGGTGTGCAGCAGGCCCTGCCGACCCTGCAGCCGGGGCATAGCTATAGCCTGCGTCAGCAACTGTATCTCGGGCCCAAGCTGCAGAACCAGCTTGCGCGCCTGGGACGGGGTCTGGAGCAGACCGTCGATTACGGCTGGTTCTCCATCGTGGCCGAACCCATGCACGGGGTGCTGACCTGGTTCCATTCCTGGTGCGGCAACTGGGGCCTCGCCATCATCCTCCTAGTCCTGGCGGTAAAGATCATCTTCTTCTACCCTTCGGCGATCAGTTACCGCTCCATGGCCAACATGCGTAAGCTGCAGCCCAAACTGGAGCAGATCAAGAAAGAGACCAATGGCGACCGTCAACAAATGGGCGCCAAGATGATGGAGCTTTATCGTACGGAGAAGGTCAACCCGATGGCGGGCTGCCTGCCCCTGGTCATTCAGATGCCAGTCTTCATCGCCCTCTACTGGGTGCTGGTGGAGAGCGTGTCGTTGCGGCAGGCGCCCTTCATTCTCTGGATTCACGACCTGGCACTACCCGATCCGTATTACATCCTGCCGCTGCTCATGGGGATCAGCATGTTCCTGCAACAACGCCTGAACCCTGCGCCCATGGACCCCGTGCAGAAAAAGATCATGTCGATCCTGCCGGTCGCCTTCGCCATCTTTTTCTCTTTCTTTCCTGCGGGTCTGGTGCTCTACTGGTTGACCAACAACGTCTTTGGCATCATCCAGCAGTATCTGATCACCCGCCACGTCATGAAAGAGAGCTAGGGTGTCGCGCCGCGGGCGCTACCAGCTGGGCGACAGCATCGTCGCCATCGCCACTCCGCCGGGGTCGGCGGCGTCGGCATTCTCCGTTTGTCCGGCCCGGATGCGCTGGCGATTGCCAATACGCTCTGCGGCCTGCCCCAAGACAAACCCTGGCGCCCGCGCTACGCCTATCTCCGGCAGTTCTTTCTGGCGCCAGGGGAGCAGATCGACCATGGCATCGCCCTGTATTTTCCCGCGCCGCATAGTTACACCGGCGAGGACGTGGTGGAGCTGCAGGGTCACGGCAGCCCGGTCATCCTCGGCTCCTTGCTCGAATACGCCGTGCGCCAGGGCGCGCGGCCGGCTCGGGCCGGCGAGTTCAGTGAGCGCGCGTTTCTCAACGAGCGCCTGGATTTGGCGCAGGCGGAGGCGGTTGCCGATCTCATCCATGCCCGCAGCCAATCCCAGGCACGCGCGGCTTTGGCCAGCCTGGAGGGACGCTTTTCCGCGGCTGTCGAGGCGCTGCGTGCGGCCATCCTGCAGACCCTCGCCCTTGCCGAGGCCGGCCTCGATTTCAGCGAAGAAGATCTCGGCGACGAGCACCTGCAGAGTCTGGCGGCGCAACTCCATCAACTGCAAAGAAACCTGGCCCGGATTCTGGAACAGAGTCGCAGCAGCGCGCGCGCTTGGCGCGCGGGGCGCGGATCCTTCTGCTCGGCGCCCCCAATGTCGGCAAATCCAGCCTGCTCAATGCCCTGTCCGGACGCGACAGCGCCATCGTCACCCCGATTCCCGGAACCACCCGCGATGTCCTGCGCGAAGAGATCGAAGTCGATGGACTGCCTCTCGAACTCCTGGACACGGCCGGGTTGCGTGACAGCACTGACCCGGTGGAACAAGAAGGGATCCGCCGCAGTCGCGCGCTGCTCGAGAGCGCGGAAGAAATTCTCCTCCTGCTCGATGCAGTCGAGACAGCTGGTCAGAAGATACGAATCTGTTGGCGCAGCTCGATGCCAAGCGCTGCACCGTACTGTGGAACAAGATCGATCTCCGTCCGGACTTCGTCGCCCCCGACCTGGGGTGCCGGCCCCTGCGCATCTCTGCCAGCACCGGCGAGGGGTTGGCGGAACTGCGTTCGCACCTGCGACAACGCCTGGGTGAAAATGACGACAGCGCCTGGTCGGCACGCCAGCGCCACGTACTGGCACTCGAAGAGGCCCAGGAACAGCTTGCCGAGGCAGCACAATTTCTGCACCTGGATACTGGCGAAGAGCTTCTGGCGCAGAAGCTGCGGGAAAGCGCCAACGCCCTTGGCCAGATCACCGGGGTAGTGGATGTGGAGGAGATCCTGGGGGAAATCTTTTCGCGCTTTTGTATCGGCAAGTAGAATTTTTTGTCAGCGATGTCCGTCTCGACTATTCTGTAAGCCTACGCCTGAATTGCGGAGTACAGCATGCACAAACGGGATTTTCCTGCGTCTCAGCGCCATGGGCAGCGGCCTTGCCCTGGGGGCCTCGCTGATTGGCACGCGCATCGCCCTGGCGGCAAATGCCCAAGGCTGGCCCGCGCAGTCCTTTGCTGCCAGCAGCGTCGAACCAAGTCCTGCAGGATCTGTTTCAGATGCGCACAGTGCCGGAGTCCGATCGTGTGCATGTTCGCAGCGCCAAAGAAGTCGATGATGCGCTCAGCGTGCCGGTATCCGTGTCCGTGGATCACCCGATGACGGATGACGATTACATTGCGCGGATCTATGTGCTGGTCGTCACAACCCCACGCCTTTAGCGAGCATCTTTCACTGCAGTCCTGCCAATGGCAAGGCAGCCTGTTACCAACGAATCAAGG
>NZ_CP118750.1 GCF_030996345.1 Acidithiobacillus sp. AMEEHan
GACGGTCCTTTCGTTGCTGTCAACTGCGGCGCTCTCCCCGCCAACCTGATTCAGTCGGAACTGTTTGGGCATGAAAAGGCGCATTCACTGGGCGCGACAGAAAGGAAAATTGGTCGCATTGAAGCCGCAATGGCGGCACCCTGTTTCTTGATGAAATCGGCGATCTGCCTCTCGATCTGCAGGTAAATCTTCTCCGCTTTCTGCAAGAACAAACCATTCACCGGGTAGGCGGCAAGGACGAAATTCGTGTCGATGTTCGTGTACTTGCGGCAACCCATGTCAATCTGGAGGAGGCAATCAAAGGCGGGCGGTTTCGACAGGACTTATACTATCGTCTCAACGTATTGCAGATTCTCAATGCCTCCACTGCGAGCTCGGCGAAGGAGACATCCCGCTCTTGGCCAATTATGTCTTCCATCGCTTCGCTGACGAGCGCGGCCAACGTGTCAAGGGCTTTAGCGAAGATGCCTTGCAAATCATGAATAGCTACTCCTGGCCTGGGAACATTCGTGAACTGATCAATCGGGTACGTCGTGCCATGGTGATGTGTGACAAGATTCTCATCAACGCCGAGGACCTCGGTCTGGAGCGTCGACAGAACCAACGAGCAAAGGGTCAGTCTGTCGGAGGCTCGAGATGCGGCCGAGCGGGATGCCATAAAGGCGGCCGTCGCGCAAAGTCTTGGTAGCATCACCCGCGCTGCGGAATTGTTACAGATTTCCCGTGTCTCCCTCTATCGATTGATGGAGAAACATGGCATCACCCCACCCGGGCAGAAGGATCGATAGCCCTCGACAACTCCCCTGTTACGCGAACGTACTTTTGAGAATCAATGTAGTACGATGACTTCCCAAGCACTGTTACGAACACGTAACAAACTCCTCTTCCATCCACTTTCATTTGTAAAACCAAACAGCTAGCCACTTTTTGGACGCTGCGCCAGGCTGCTGCATCTCTCTGATCTGTAACGGCTGCAATACAGATAGCTTCTTGAACACGACCCGTCAGAGGATCGGGTCTGTCCAGATCCAAACGGTTCACGAAACGATCGTTATGGTAAAGCTCGAACAGCATGTCAGCCAAAAAGCGCGCCGTATGACCCCGGCCGAGATAATCGCAGTTTGTTGGCACCAGACTTACGGTAAGACAGAAGTAGGTCAGGTTAGATGCGGCCTTCGCGGTAGCCTGTCCAATCGCCGGAAGGGTCAATTTGATCATGAATCTTGGTATTGGGCTGAAGTCGAGCGCGCCCAATTTCCAATTGACTACGACGATCTCCGATAATCTGAACGCATCTCCTGTCGCACGGATTGCTTGTGGCTGGGGCAACACAGACTCAAAAGGGAATGGAAATCTCCCCGCCAAAATAGCTGCGATGGTAGCCTGGACCGCCTCCGTAGACATTGGCTATGTTGCTGTAACCTCCAGTCAGGGAACAGAGCAGTAGGGAGAAATTAAGCCGGTTAGGGTGCCATAATAATCCTGTACTCCCGACGTCACGCCATCAATCGTCTGTGACCCAAATCCCGAATAGAAGCGCAGAGTCCAGTATGGCGAAAATTTTTGGACATAGATCAGATACGCCAATGCTTCCCGATAATTTTGGGGATTAAAATAACCGGCGTATGGAACTACGCTACTCTCGAACTGACGGTAGTAGCCTTGGATCCCCAGAGCGATGGGCCAACGACCTAGAGTCAAGAATTCTGGAGTCAAGCGGACGACCACGCCATTGCGCTGGTTGTCGTCGGAGAAAGACTGATGGAAATAGGCTGCGCTTAAGGTGCCGAGATCGCGCAGTCGACCAATCCGCCTACGCTCAACGTGTTGACTAAGATTTGGTTTTGCACCGCGCCCAAGGTACGTACCAGTTCACGGTCTGCGCTGCCGTCTAACCCCCAGCTATCGCTGGGCTGATAGAGGGTACTGGCATGCAGTGAAGCATAGGTCCATCCTTTTCCGGAAGTCCCTAGACCCGCCAAGATGGAATATCGCCAATCCTTTGAGGGAATAGCCGACCAACCGGCACGAATAGCACTCAGACCCACCTGACCACTAGGATCAGCAACCTGCGTCTGCTGAAATCCGACCTGCCAGAAGGTAGGATTGAGTCCTTTTCGGCTTAGCCACCGACCTGGCCAAAACGCATCGGCAGAATAGATTTGATTGATGTTGCTGTCGATGTCGCTGCTATAGTGAAAGCCTAGGCGGATTTTGGGCTGCAAGGCAAAATCGACATAATTATTGGTGATGCGGTATAGACGAGCCTCCCAATCAGGCCCGACATAGTGGCCTGCAGGGGCGGCAAGGGCCAGATCTTGTTTGGCCATGACATTCCAGTCCAGCAGATTGGCAGCAATGGCTGATTGCAAGGCGACCGGAGGGTGCTGCCGATATGGCTGAGTGATATTGAAGGCTTCGATCGGTCGGCCATTGGCAATGAGTGCCCGCGCCAAGCCTACACTGACTACCTTGCGATCACTCGGCACTTTCGCGAGAGGAAACGCCTGTGCGTAAGCGCGATATGCCTGATGATCATTTCCTAGCCAAAGCGCTGCATAGCCTTTTCCTGAAAGGGCCGCCAGGCGGTCGGAGGCGTAGCGAACGGGATGCTCGTCAATCTTTTTGAGTGCCAACTGGAAGGCGTCTAGGGCTCTTTGTGGGTGGTTTTCCTGCAGCGCCTGTCGACCCTTCCGTATTTGCTCTCCTGGATCATCCGAAGCGGCGAAGGCTGCCTGAAAAAACCCCGTGCAAAAAACACTTCCTATAATTATCAGTATCTCTGCTTTCCTGCTCACTTGGTCCCCCAGGTTTTGCTGAGACGCAGCACTTCCGAAGCGTATCCAGCAATGGAGGCAGGACTCATCAGTAGCTGGGAAAAGAAAACATACAAAAACATCCCGCGAATATTACGACGCACTTTCAGGCCACGACTTTGAAACATCCGTAATTGCACAAAGTAAATGACGAAATTATTAAGTGCTGCCAGCGGAATTAGTAAAAGCGTAATCGGGCCTGCGATCAGGAAAAAACCAAAGAACGCGGCAATCACGCCAGGCACAAAGAAGAGAATATAACTCATGTCAATAAACGGAAACAGCATATTGATGAAGACAAATTGGAGTGTCAGGCGCGGCTGCAATAGGATGCCTGGGTGGACGCGCACGGCCTCAAACATACCCCGAGCCCAGCGTCGTCGTTGCTGAAAGAGCTGTCTATATGATTCTGGAACATTGGTAAAGACCACCGCATTTTCTGCGTAGCCAATACGATAGCCTTTTTTCAGCATACCCCACGACAATACGATGTCTTCTCCTACCACCGGCGCCCAACCGCCCAGCTCTTGCAGCACCTTTTTCTCATAGAGGGAGAAGGCTCCCTGAGCTACCAAGGTTCCTTGATAGAGACTCTGAACACGCTTGACGATGGCAATACCATGAAAGTAATCCCACTCTTGCAGTCGGGTGATCCAGTTGGTACGAGAGTTTCGGACGGCCAGGGCACCGGCTACTGCTGCTGTATTACTGGGGTCACTCAGGTATCTACCCACGATCTTCTGCAGGGCATCGCGGTACAAATACGTATCGGCGTCGAGGGTGATGACGATGTCAAATTTTGCATGCTGCAGACCCGCGTTAAGTGCGCTGGCCTTTCCGCCATTGACGGGCTGCCGAATGAGACGCACACGGGAATCGGTGAAGGCTTTCACTTTCTCTGCCGTTGCATCTTTTGATCCATCATCAATGACAATGATTTCGTGCATTCCGGGGTAGCTTTGAAGCAATACGGAATGGATTGTGTCGCTGATGACGAGCTCTTCATTGTAGGCGGCCACGAGAATACTGATCGGTGGGTAGGTATCAATCGAGACAATGCGCGGCCGACGATCAAGCAGAGTGCTGAAGAGCATGAATCCGGAGATATACCCAGGGATAATGGCGACGCCACCGATGATCAAGATTGTCAGGATTGGCCCGATGACAGTATCCAGGTTATGGATCCAAGGCAGGGCAATCCAGAAACTAAAGAGGACCCAGAGTATCGCGCCAATCTGGGCCACAACGAACTTGACGGTAACCGGAAAGTAGATGAACCATGCGGGTTTCCGCCGCTCGTCGACAGTTTGGCTCGCTACACTCTGTGGCAAGGGGAATACATTGCCAGTAGTGGCCGACGGTTCTGAAAGAGCTGGAAATGGTGGATCGCCCTCTCCAGCAATAGGTGGCGTTGGGGATGGTCTTGTCATTTTTCTATCCTTTCCAAAGAGCCCGAGTCATCTCAAGCAATACCTGCTGACCCGGCTTCCATGCAGGTCAGGCCTCAGGGAAGATTAGTCGGAAAATTCGCTTTTAGCATGGATTGCAATTGCTGCAGTTGCGGCGCGCCGGCGCTATTGCTAGGGTTCACACCGAGCGTCATGTGCATGGTGTTCTCGATCTGGTTAGCGTTGCTCGCGATCTGCGCCAGTTGATAGGCGCCGTTGCTACCAATACCTTGCTGAACGGTGTTGGCACCGTTGTTGATCAGCATGGACAGCTGTCCAGATTGTACCGTAAGCGTGACATCTCCAACCTGGGTCGTTCCTTGGCCAAGAGTGCTTCCAGCGGATCCTTGCAGATCGTCCGGTCTACCTTTTACCACGTTCAAGGTCATGCGGTTCTGGATTGCATTTTCCTGACCCCCAACCTGTATCGCCTGCGTGACCCCGTGGATATTGCTTAAACCCGCGCCATTTACGTCCGTATTGGGATCAGGTGCCACCTTGGGGAGTCTGGGATTGGTGACGGAATAAGTGATAGTCGGAACAAAAACCTGGTTGTTGCTGTTGAAGGCAATGTTTAGATTGCCTTGCATAGGGGTTTTCGAGGCAGAGTTTGTCCAATTGGTCTGCATCTGCACACCAAAGTATACTATCTTACCACCAATAACCCCTTTGCCAATCATTTTTGCCAACATGGAATCGGCAACAACGGGGGCCTGAAAAGGTAAAGGACCAGCCATGGCGCCTGTTGTTGCGCAGCCGACCAGCAACGAAGTTCCGAGAGAGATGAAAGATTTTCTGGTGTACATGATTTATGCTCCTCAAAAATATTTAACGAAATCATAGCCAAAATGTGCTGGCTGCAAAGGTACGTTTGGCAGTTCGCCGTGGAGCAAGCGCAGCGCACTCGGAGGTTTCGGAGGTGTTAGCAAAACAGAGTGGGGGTCAAACCCATTGCCGAATACAGCAAAAACAATTCCATTCCAGTCTTTCAAAAAGACGTTTTTTTCCATGATCCGATTACCCAGAGCTGGATCAGCCAGATATACCTTGTTCTCCGTAGTTTTTTCCAAGACGACGAAATGCTTGTAACCGCCCAAGTCCAAAAGGACGATCACAGGAATGTGGATAGCCTCCAGCTGGGAAGGTTTGACCTCATAACCCTGACCCTTGAGACCAATTTTTTTCTTCGATGTTTTTGATGTCCAAAAGTGAAAATCCGACTTTTCTTACCACGGCGGGATTACTTACCGTGAACAAGCCTTTCATGACCGATTCTTCGGTTACGTCCTGACCAAAAGCATATTTGAGGATGGTGGCGAGAGAAGCCGCGCCACAGGAAAAATCGGTGTGTTGGCGATCACATGGATAAAATGCATGTCTACCATGCTGCGCCACGGGAACATGAATGACGCCCGCTCCGGGAATGATGTTGCCGAAAGCTGCCGCCTGAGAAAGAGGAGCAAGGGCCAGAAGACCAATGCCGAACATTCCGGAGATAAAATTTTTACGATAAAAGAAATGAAATGACACATGGCAGTCTCCGCAGTGCCTGTAACTACTGGAAAACTGCACCCCCATAGGGGTGGCAGAAACCAAGCAGATTAGTTGGTCACGCTGGCGATAGCCAGGGTGTTGACCTGCTGTTGCCGTTGCCAGTAGCCACGTTCAGACCGAGGTTGCCCGAGGCGCCCGCAAGAGCATTGCCACTGACGTTGCTGTTTCATCGAACCGAGGTCGTGCCACCGTTGTAGTAGGCGACCTGCTCCACGGCGCCGAGGCGTTGCCCATGGCTTTGGCTGAGGCGATAGAAGCCATGGCCAGACCATTCTCCTGCTGGTTCTGCGCACCGGCGCAGCGACGTTGATGGCGATGTGCCAGAGGCATTCGCAGCGGCATTGCCGTCGACGGTGGCGCTATCCTGGACCCCGGTGTCCGAGGTGGTGTTGTATAGCGACATTTGCGTGGCACCCGCAGAGGCATCCGCATAATCCGTTGAGGACTGGTGATTGTAGCTGTTGCTGGTCGCGCTCAGAGCGGTGTTGTTGCTCTGCTGGTTGCTGTTGCCAGAGGCCATGTTGGCGCCAATATTGCCGGATGCCGCCTTCCAGCGCGTTGCTACCAAGGCCAGCGGTGTTGTTGACGTAGGACCACTGCCAGTAGTACGCGTAGGGATTGCCCTGCATGGTTGATTGGCGCCATGCCCTGGAACGCACTGACGGTGGCGGTGGC
>NZ_CP118751.1 GCF_030996345.1 Acidithiobacillus sp. AMEEHan
GCTGCATGAACCAATTCCGTCTCCCCGCCGATGATCTTGAGTATGAAGTGTTCTCCGCTCTCTGGGAGCTTGGCGCTGCCTTTGTGCGCGAGTTGCACGATGAACTTTCGGCGCGTGTGCCACGGGGGTTTACGACCACTGCCAAGGTAGTGGATCGAGAGCGGTCGCGGTCGCGGAATCTTTTGTCTCGCTTCGTAGGCGCAAACCCGCAGTATACCGTCGCAGCCTTGGTGCAGGCGGCAGAAGAACTTGATCCCTCCCCCTCGAAGGACTCGGAAGGGCCATTCTTGAGCACAAGAAATCCACGGGGCAGGAGTGATCCGATGCTGATGATATTCATCCTGCTTTTCGGTGGGTTATCGCTGCATTTTTTGCCTCTCTACCTACGGACGACTAGATCACTCTGTTGATGGCTCTGGAGAAGAGGCGCTTGCTCTACACCACACCCGGCAAGGACGCAGCGGCCTTTGCCCGTTTCGCAGAGGATCTCCAAGCCCATATTGGTCACGCTGAGCACATCACCGGGTTCAATGTGACCCCCTGAAGCGATGTTGCCACCCCCCCTTCAAATGGATTCAATCGGGAGATTTCATCATCGAGGGAACCAAACTGTCTCTAGGCATTCACAATACTTATGGGCTTTGGAGTCACGTTAACCACTCGCCACCTGCCAGGAGGGGTTCCATGACGGATGCTAAGCGCGGTACCTTTCGATCATTTCGCGAAGAATGGGTCATACAACGTGTCCGCCTGATGGAGGAGCGGATGGCGCGCCTCCGCCAGGTGTTGGGTGAACCGCGACGCTGGATTTCCATATGGTTTCTCGCGTATGCACTCCTGGGCGCTGTTTCATCAGGCTTACTGCCTATCTTACTGCCACTGATGATTGTTGGGGTCACCCATCATCTCAGCTGGGTTGCGTATGTTATGGGGGGATTCAATCTCGGACTCCTCACCTCACCCCTGTGGGGCGTTATGGCGGATCGTTACCGCCTTTATCGCCCAATTTTTTATGCCGGCTTCTTAGTCTTAGCCGCGTCCTTGGCAATCATGCCCTTTGTACCGGGCATCATCCCTTGGACGGCGCTGTCCTTCCTGGCGGGTGCCGGCACATCGGCGGCGGCGACGATGGCGAGCCTCTTCGTCGTCGAATTTGATCCGCAAAATGACTGGGAGCCCCGGCTTGGATGGTTGCAAACGCTGAATGGAGCCGGACAGGTGATGGGACTGTTGGTCGCCGGCATATTCGTGGCGAATTTTACCGTGGGACTCCTATGCTCCGCAGCGATCATTCTCCCGGCCCTTTGGCTCGGCGCTAAGGGGCTTCCCAGTAAATCGGAGATTGATTGGAGGGTGCAGGTGGGTCAGCGTATGCGGCGGGATCTGGACTGGCGTTTCCTCGCCATCTTCGGCAGGCCCGAGCTTCTAGCTGGTGGGATTTCGCGCTTTTCCCATCACCTCTCGCTACAGGGCGTGAGGCGTCTTTCGGAAGTGTTGGGCAGTCGCTTTGGCCGATTTTTGTTCTCCTGGTTTATCGTCGCATTTGGCGTGGCAGCATTCTTTGCCTACTTCCCGGTCGCCATGCAGCATGCCTACCACGTCGCGCCCGCTCTTACCTCCAGTACCTACGCCGTTACTGCCGCGATTGCCCTCGTGCTGTACTCTGTAGGGGCGAGATTATCCGGGAAATATGGTGCTGGACGCGTCTATCGCTGGTCATTGCTACTGCGTTTTCTTGGCTTCTTGTTATTGCTGAGCGTTTTCTATTTGCCCATTCCAAAGGCCGTCATCGCGCTCATTGGCTTTGCCTTGATCATTCTTGCGTGGCCGTTGCAAAGTATTTCCGGAATGACATTGACTGCGCGTTTGACGCCGTTTAGCCAAGGGTCAGCCATGGGATTGTTCAACGCCAGTGGGGCGATTGCGACGGTACTGGGCACCTTTTTGGGTGGGCCTTTGGTGGCAAGCATCGGCTACCCAATTCTATCCATCCTGGCGTTGGTGGGCATACTCTTGGGTTGGATGAGTGGACAAAACTTGCAGCCAGAACAGGTCGTTCGGGAAAGTTTGGAGAAAATCAGCATGGAAACCACATGAATGGACGGTTGGATTTTTGGTGAATGCCTGCTGGATGACTTTGGGGATACGCAGCGGGTTGGTGGAGCTCCCTTCAATGTTGCGTGTCACCTTTGGTCGCTGGGCAGTAACGTACGCTTTATCAGCAGATTGGGAAAGGATCCTTCCGGCGCCCGGATCCGAAACCACCTCCAGCTTTGGCCGGACGCCCGGGCAATCTTGCAAGAAGATGCGACACTGCCGACAGGGAGGGTACTCGTCCACGATTTAGGGCACGGTGAGCACCGTTTTGAAATTTTGCCCCATCAGGCCTACGACGCGATCCAATATGACAAGCCATTGGTTGACGCTACACGTAACCAATCCTTTTGGCTCTATCACGGGACTCTGGCTCTGCGCGAAAACGGTCCCAGCCGAAATACATGGCGCCAATTGGCTTCGCGTGCAAATTGGCGCTTCGTGGATATCAACTTGCGTGCTGGCAATTGGGAAAAGAACACTCTCGAGGAGTTTCTGACTGGGGCTTCGATATTGAAATGCAACCATGAGGAACTTGCCCTATTGGGAAAAGAATTTTGTCTGCAGGGAGCCGATTTAGCTGACACTATGGCGGCCCTGGGCCAGCGTTTTGCCGTAGCAGAGATATTGGTAACGGCTGGCGCCCAGGGCGCGGCGTATTGGGACGGTAGATCTCTCCATCAACATCCTGCAGTACCGGTACAAATTCGGGACACCGTTGGTGCAGGAGATGCCTTCAGTGCAGGATGGATATACGCGCGACTACAGGGACGTGCCTTTACCGAGTCCTTACGTTTGGCGAGTCAGTTAGCGGCGCAGGTATGCGCCCTGTCGGGAGCCCTACCGAGTAATCCCAAGGAATTTTATTGTAAGCTTGACTAGGCGCATTTGATGCGCCACCGTCAGACAACAGACAGGTTGAAGGAGAATTTCGTTGATCCCGTCAGAGCCCTGTTTTTCGTACCCGCGTTACGCAGGCGCCAGCCCAGCACTAGACGATGCTTACCAATTAATCGAGGATGCGAAGGTATTTTATCGTGGGCAGTTGGTAGGCACGGTTGCTAGCGTCGATCTCAACGCGCCAGCAAGCAACTACGCCGACTGTTTTGTGCGGGATTTCTTTCCGGTTGGTCTGATCATGCTATTGGAAAACCGGGAAGACGTAGTTCGATCCTTTCTTTATCTGATCATGCAGTTGCGGGGGCAGCAAGAAGATCTCGAAGGCCAACAAATTGCGCCTGGAGTTCTACCGGCCTCCTTTCGTGTGCAGCATGATGAGTCTGGCAACGAGCGAATCATTGCCGATTTCGGCGATCGAGCCATTGGCAGGGTGGCGCCAGTGGATTCAATGATGTGGTGGTCGATATTGCTGCAAGCATATGTACATTACACCGGTGATATTGCTTTTGCGCACGGCCCGGAAATTCAGCGGATGCTGCGGATGATCCTGAGTTTGTGTCTGCAGAGTCGTTTCGAGGTCTTTCCAACCTTGCCGGTCCCCGACGGCTCCTTCATGATCGATCGGCGCATGGGAGTCTACGGCCACCCTCTCGAAATTCAGGCCCTATTTGACAGTACGTTGCGTGCTGCCTCTTTGTTACTTCCAGAATCTGGGAGCCATTGGTTGTTGAATATGGCACAACGGCGGCGCGAAATTTTGCGTTCCTATGTGCAACGATATTATTGGTTGGATATGGACGTGCTCAACCGGATTTATCGTTTTGAAACGGAAATGCTTGGTGAGAATGTAGAGAATTTATTTAATATTCATCCCGAAACGATTCCCTTGTGGGTACAGGATTGGCTTCCGGATGATGCCGGGTACTTCGTTGGCAATTTGGGACCCGGAAGAATGGATTTTCGGTTTTTCGCGCAGGGTAATCTGCTGATGTTGGCAACTGGTATGGCTACCGCGAATCAGCGCGTGGCGTTGACCAACCTGATCGAACAGCGTTGGACCGACTTGATTGGGCGCATGCCCATGAAGCTGGTTTACCCCGCTATCGAAGGGGATGAATGGCGACTGATTACTGGCTCGGATCCAAAAAACATCCCCTGGTCTTATCACAATGGTGGGCATTGGCCGGTGCTGATTTGGCCTCTGGTATCAGCACTGCTGAAAAGCGGGCGAGCAGACCTCGCGGGAATGGCCTGGAATTTGGTCGAAAAGCGCTTGATGTTAAATCGGTGGCCAGAATATTACGATGGTCGTTTAGGTCGATTGGTAGGGCGACGCGCCAATATCGGGCAAGTGTGGAGTGCGGCGGGATTTCTTCTTGCGCGCTATTTCTTGGATGATCCTGGGTTGTTGCTTCGCTTAGGTATTGACGAACCTAGCCCTGCTGAGGTTAGCGAGGTGAATTCTTAGCCCATGACCGTAGACAAGCAATTGGTAGAACCGGCGGATCATCCGCAAGAAAAGGGCTCGCCGTTGCTTTACTTGGTGCTTATCAGTATCCACGGGCTCATTCGTGGCCAGAACATCGAGCTTGGGAGGGATGCAGACACCGGAGGTCAGATACTTTATGTACTTGAGCTACTTCATGCTCTGGCGGCACATCCGAAAGTTTCACGAGTTGACCTGCTGACCCGTCAAATCATCGATCCTAGAGTGAGTGATGACTATCAACAAGAACAGGAAATTCTGTCGGATGAGCCGAAAGCACATATCATTCGACTCCCTGCCGGGCCCGAGGAATATTTGCCAAAAGAGTCGCTTTGGCCGTATTTGGATAGTTTCAGCGATCATGCGATTGAATACTTACGCAAGCAGGCACAGGCGCCAAGTGTCATACACAGTCACTACGCCGATGCCGGTTACGTAGGCATGCGCTTGGCATTACAGCTTGGCGTCCCGCTGGTGCACACGGCTCATTCCCTGGGCCGCAGCAAGCGGCAACATTTGCTGGCTTTTGGCGAATCCGAGACAGTCTTGGAAGAGAAATACCGATTGTCCCATAGAATCCACGTAGAGGAAGAAATTCTTTCCACGGCTGCTCTTGTCGTGGCCAGCACCCAAGACGAGATCGATAGCCAGTACGGGATGTACGATCGAGCTAATCCTGAGCGCATGCGCGTAATACCGCCGGGGGTAGATCTCTCCCGATTCGCACCAGTTTCCCGTCCAGCGCCACCGATTGTTGAAGAGTTAAAACGCTTTCTACGAAATGCGAAACGGCCGCCAATTCTCGCTTTGTCCCGCCCAGATGAACGTAAGAACATTGCCGGCCTGATTCACGCTTATGGGAAAAATCCAGAGCTACAAGCCCGCGCAAATTTGGTCATTATTGCTGGAAATCGGGAAGATATACGTGATATGCCGGCAGGCCTCAGGCAAGTGTTAACAGAAATGTTATTCCTGATTGACTGCTATAACCTCTATGGGAAAGTTGCCTACCCACGGCAACATTCTCCCGAGGATGTCCCTGACCTGTATCGTTGGGCGGCTGATTTGGGAGGGGTATTTATCAATCCGGCGTTGACTGAACCCTTTGGGTTGACGCTGATCGAGGCGGCGGCTTGTGGTCTTCCGGTCCTGGCAACGGAAAACGGAGGCCCGAAAGACATTATCACCAACTGTAATAATGGCCTGCTCATCAATCCGTTGGACACGGATGAGATGAGCAGCAAACTGCTGGCCATTCTCAACGACGCAAGGAATCGGCGGCACTACGCGCAAAACGGGGTCGCCGCTGTGCGCCGCCATTACACTTGGCCGGCGCATGTTGAACAATACTTGGAGGCACTCAGAGAATGCCCGATGAATGCTCCCTCTACACCAGATATTTTGACCCCAAGAGAGCCTCGCGTTACCTCCAAACGACTGCTGTTCCTTGGTGTTCGTCTTTTGGACCAGTATCCGATCGGACCGGCGGATTTGGCGGCACAGTTATTTTCGCGGAAGCAGCGGGTAGCCCTGGGACTGGTGACCATGCGCCCCCTCTCCGAGCTTCTGATGCTTCTCAAAGAACGCGGCTTGGGGGTCCCCGAACTTCTCATTACTGGCGCCGGTACCTATATCCATTATGGCACAAGCCTGACTCGAGATCAGGCATGGAGCCGTCACATAGCAGTGAATTGGCAAGGTGACCGCGTCTACGATCTGCTTGCTGAAACAGCCGGCGTCCATTTGGCAAGCAGGAGTAGTCAAGGCATGTATACGGTGCATGGTTTCATTCATAGTGGCTCCGATTTTGGCGGTATCACGGCGTTAGATAGTCAATTGCATGCCCAGGATATCCCCGCTCGTGTCGTGGCAATCAATCCACAGGAGTTTTTGGTCATTCCGCAACGCGCATCTCTCGGTTTTGCCGTTCGCTATGTCGCCGATCGGCATGATATTCCCCTCGAGCATGTTCTGGTCGTTGGTAGCCCACAAGCTGACCTCGAATTATTGGGGGGAAATATTCTTGCGGCGCAAATAGGCGGAGGAAGCGAAGGGGCGCGATTGTCCGATGACGTTTATTCCTGTCAATCTGAGGGTCTAGCGGGGATCTTGGAAGCAATTTCCCACTATCAGTTTTTGGATATGTAAGGGGATTCAGGAAATGTCAGGAAATGATCAAGACCCCGAATGGGAGACCGGTAGCATGGATAGACCAGAGAAAGAAAGGCAGTCGGTATTGCTGTGTTGCGATCTGGATCGAACGTTGATCCCAAATGGCATTTCTTTGGAAAGCCCAGAGGCACGACCCCGTTTCCGGGGTCTGTGCGCGCATTCTGCAGTGCAGTTGATCATGGTGACCGGGCGTCATTTGGACCTCGTCACGGAAGCCATCGACTACTGGCAGCTACCCATGCCACAGTTCATCATCGGTGATGTAGGAACGAGTATCTACGCCTTGACGGATGACAAATGGCGTCCATGGCAACATTGGGCTGCGGAAATCGCTCCAGATTGGGGGGGATGACCCATGGTGATATCACCAAAGAGCTTGCCAACATATCTGCCATCAGCCTCCAACCAACGGCACAGCAGGGTATGTTCAAGGTAAGTTATTATCTAGCTCTTGACCTGGATTATGCGGCTCTCGAAGAGGAAATTTTGCAAAGACTTTGGGGCTTGGGCGTAAATGCCAAGCTGATTTGGTCCGTCGATGAACTGGCTAATATACGTTTGCTGGATATCCTACCTTGCAGCGCCAGTAAGCTGCACGCCATAGAGTTTCTCGTCCACCAACACGGATATTCTATAGATCAAACAGTTTTTGCGGGCGATTCAGGCAATGATTTGGAGGTTTTGGGTAGTCATATCAACTCAGTCTTGGTGGCCAACGCCCACCCTGATGTTCGGGAACAGGCGCTTCGGTTGGCATCAGCCTCCGACCTACGCGATACCCTCTACCTTGCCAAGGGCGGATTCCTGGGAATGAACGGGAATTACGCCGCTGGTATTTTGGAAGGCATTGCTCACTACCTCCCGAAAACAGCAGCATGGATGGAACCGATAGCCTGAATAGAGCCCTAACCCAGGATCTTGGTGTCGAGCAGTCATCTAATTCTATGGATTCATAGCCTTGCGTAGATCATTACGATATTTTCTCCTGGCACTTCTGGCTCTTTCTTTGACAGCCTGTGCACCCGCTTCCTTTTCCGCAAGAAATCCCTTATCTTCGAAGCTTTATGATCCAGCTGGGTTACAGGCCACTACCGGGAAAGAAATACATATCTTTGTGCTCGATACTGGCTGGCATACTGGGTGGGCAGTTCCGGCCAAGTCATTTCTCGAAGTTGCTCCGGTACTGCAGCACTGGTTTAGCTCCGATCAAGAGCTCTTGATTGGATGGGGAAACCGTAGTTTTTATATGGCGCAAAACCCCGGAGTTTTGACCGGACTTTCTGCGTTACTTCCGTCCAAAAGCGTGGTCTTGATTCAAGGACTTCGTTCTCCGGATTGGCCTACGCAATTGCTTCCTCAGGTTCGCTTATTCCCATTACAGGTCAGTCACGCCCGCTTTTTACGCTTGACTCAGTATATTCTTGGTTCCCTCGACGAGCCGCTTCATGCGCATGGCTTTCCCAAGAAAGAGCCCTGGTATCCGGGAGGTGAGTTTTTTCGCTCGTGGCGGACTTATGACGCGCTACACACCTGTAATACGTGGACGGCAGGGTCCTTGCAGTACATGGGATTTCCGGTGTCCCCAACAGGCATTCTCTTCGCAGGGCAGGTGCAATCTCTCATGCATTCTCTCCATCGCGGCTAATGGCACGCCGCTGGTAATCAGTCTGCTTGCCGCTAGTTTTTTGGCAGATCCACATCCTCCTGACAGACATCGCAATCTCTGGTTATCACCTGTCAAAATCCGTTGCGCTTCAGTCTGACAGGTTGCAGAGAAACGGTGGCGGGAAGCTATCTCGCACTGAGGTTCCTTTTGTGACGGTCTGTTACTCGATCCCAGAAGTATAGTGCTACGTTACTCATAGGAAGAACAAATACAAAGACGCCAACGGTGATTCCGAAAATCTCTGTAACTTGAGAGAATATATTCATAGAAGCACAGGTACCATTTGTCTTTATTCTGCTACTTGCTCGAATCTTCTTTGGCATAAGTGCTTTTCATTCCGGCGAACATGGCGGCAAACCAAAGTAGTGGAAGGATGATGAACAGGGCATAAAATAAAAACATTCCAGTCTCCGTGATCGCATGATTCCGTTGCTTGGGACAAGTCGAATTCCGGAAAGTTCAGCTCGTTTCCAATCTTCTCCAAGATAGGATTGGAATACTCTACTTGCAAGACCGTGCGTGGAGGCTGCCATGACCAAGAGTACAAAGAGGAACCTAGATCAACCCCTAAAAATCAGAGCTAGCGTGGTGACAACGGCGCACGAGGCAAGGAATGGCCGTTTTGCGGAACTTTTCTTCCTTGCTTTGGGCTTTTTAGCCCAAACACCTGGACTCTGGGCGCATTACGCCCCCAGTAAAGGCTAGGCGGCGCACGTTGTACGCCACGACCATCCTGCCCAGAGGCAATGTTCGTGGCAAAGCGTTTTGACAGTTTCCCATAACTCGTAGTAGGGTTCCAATTTCGGTCGTAAAAACGGAGATGCAATGGCTGCCATCGATAATCAGCAGGATGATTGCCTGGATTTCTCTCTTGGCAAACGCGATACCCTTGTCATTGATCGTCGTTACGAAACATTAAGTATCGTTAACGATTTCATAATTGGTTTCTTATTTCTGATTGGTAGTATTTTCTTCTTTTACTCCGCGACAGAAACAGCTGGCGTCTGGCTTTTCGTCATCGGCAGCGCGCAATTGTTGATTCGCCCGTCGATTCGACTAGCGCACAATATTCACATCAAAAAACTCGGTGGAAAAAACTGGGATATGTAAGCTTAAGAAGGATAATTGACATATTTTTATTTACCCATGAAAAAGGTTTATTTCTCAGCTTTCTAAAGAGCATCACCTTTTTTCGAGCATCCCCAAGAAGCCATAGAAAACGCTTATTGTAATCTATAACCAAGCCCGCCGTAGCAGTCGCCGTCGGCAGCAAAGGAGACTCCTACGACATCCCGTTCGCTGAGACCGTCAACGGACTCTACAAATTGGGGAGGTCATTCATCACCGTGGACCATGGAAGACACGCTCCTCTCAAGAAACGGAAGATGGCCTCCACTAATCCGGGGGGATTCGTCTACGCCATGCCCATGCTTTTGTGTTACAACAACGGCCCTCGCCATAAGCATGGCGCCAACTGGTAGTCGCTCATGTCTCGCTATTCCAGTACCCCACATCAGGATGTTGGCGTGCGTCGTGCTTTGGGCGCAGCAATGCTGGGCATGCTTCTGGATGGCTACGATCTCAGCATCATGGCTGTAGTGCTTCTGCCGCTGCACAGTGCTTGGCACCTGCATGCCGCAGAAACCGGACTGCTCATGGGCATGGCCCTGATCGGCTCGTTGCTCGGGGGATTGTTTGGCGGATTTTTCACCGACCGCTTTGGACGGCGAGGACTCCTCACTCCAAATATGCTGCTGTATATTGGCGGGGCCTTGCTCAGCGCCCTGAGCCCCAACCTGAGCATGCTCTTCGCCGGACGCCTGCTCACCGGCATCGCCATTGGTCTGGACTATCCCTTGGTCGCCACCATCGTCGCCGAATATACTCCGTCGGCTCTGCGCGGAAATCGCTTCGCAAGGGTGAACATGGCCTGGTACGTGGGTGCTCTGTTGTCCACTGCCATTGGTTGGTCATTGCTGTTCATCGGCAGCGACTCCTGGCGCTGGATGTTGGGCAGCGCTGCCCTACCCGCCTTGGCGCTCCTTTGGCTACGGCGCGGGCTACCGGAGTCGCCACGTTGGCTGGTGCGCCACGAGAGGATGCCGCAAGCGGACCTGGCTCTGCTGCAACTGCACCCAGAAAGTACTACCGCGGAACGACAGGCGATGCTGCGGGATTTTGCTGCACCGTCCCGTTCCTGGCGGATTCTGATACAGAAGGCGTGGTTGCGTCGCCTGTTTCTGAGCATCTTCCCGTGGTTCTGTCTGGATGTGGTCGGACTGGGGATTGGACTGTATTTCCCTCTGGTGCTGCGCAGCAGCGGCTTTGCGCCGAGTGACGCGGCAGCAGCGGCCATCAACGCCGGCATCCTCTGTATCTCGCTGCTGGGCATCGGCTATATGATGCCCCGGATCGACCGTTGGGGCCGGGGTTCCGCTGCAAAGCACCGGGGTTTCTCTTCATGACCGCCGGCCTGTTGTTT
>NZ_CP118752.1 GCF_030996345.1 Acidithiobacillus sp. AMEEHan
GATCATTCTCCCGGCCCTTTGGCTCGGCGCTAAGGGGCTTCCCAGTAAATCGGAGATTGATTGGAGGGTGCAGGTGGGTCAGCGTATGCGGCGGGATCTGGACTGGCGTTTCCTCGCCATCTTCGGCAGGCCCGAGCTTCTAGCTGGTGGGATTTCGCGCTTTTCCCATCACCTCTCGCTACAGGGCGTGAGGCGTCTTTCGGAAGTGTTGGGCAGTCGCTTTGGCCGATTTTTGTTCTCCTGGTTTATCGTCGCATTTGGCGTGGCAGCATTCTTTGCCTACTTCCCGGTCGCCATGCAGCATGCCTACCACGTCGCGCCCGCTCTTACCTCCAGTACCTACGCCGTTACTGCCGCGATTGCCCTCGTGCTGTACTCTGTAGGGGCGAGATTATCCGGGAAATATGGTGCTGGACGCGTCTATCGCTGGTCATTGCTACTGCGTTTTCTTGGCTTCTTGTTATTGCTGAGCGTTTTCTATTTGCCCATTCCAAAGGCCGTCATCGCGCTCATTGGCTTTGCCTTGATCATTCTTGCGTGGCCGTTGCAAAGTATTTCCGGAATGACATTGACTGCGCGTTTGACGCCGTTTAGCCAAGGGTCAGCCATGGGATTGTTCAACGCCAGTGGGGCGATTGCGACGGTACTGGGCACCTTTTTGGGTGGGCCTTTGGTGGCAAGCATCGGCTACCCAATTCTATCCATCCTGGCGTTGGTGGGCATACTCTTGGGTTGGATGAGTGGACAAAACTTGCAGCCAGAACAGGTCGTTCGGGAAAGTTTGGAGAAAATCAGCATGGAAACCACATGAATGGACGGTTGGATTTTGGTGAATGCCTGCTGGATGACTTTGGGGATACGCAGCGGGTTGGTGGAGCTCCCTTCAATGTTGCGTGTCACCTTTGGTCGCTGGGCAGTAACGTACGCTTTATCAGCAGATTGGGAAAGGATCCTTCCGGCGCCCGGATCCGAAACCACCTCCAGCTTTGGCCGGACGCCCGGGCAATCTTGCAAGAAGATGCGACACTGCCGACAGGGAGGGTACTCGTCCACGATTTAGGGCACGGTGAGCACCGTTTTGAAATTTTGCCCCATCAGGCCTACGACGCGATCCAATATGACAAGCCATTGGTTGACGCTACACGTAACCAATCCTTTTGGCTCTATCACGGGACTCTGGCTCTGCGCGAAAACGGTCCCAGCCGAAATACATGGCGCCAATTGGCTTCGCGTGCAAATTGGCGCTTCGTGGATATCAACTTGCGTGCTGGCAATTGGGAAAAGAACACTCTCGAGGAGTTTCTGACTGGGGCTTCGATATTGAAATGCAACCATGAGGAACTTGCCCTATTGGGAAAAGAATTTTGTCTGCAGGGAGCCGATTTAGCTGACACTATGGCGGCCCTGGGCCAGCGTTTTGCCGTAGCAGAGATATTGGTAACGGCTGGCGCCCAGGGCGCGGCGTATTGGGACGGTAGATCTCTCCATCAACATCCTGCAGTACCGGTACAAATTCGGGACACCGTTGGTGCAGGAGATGCCTTCAGTGCAGGATGGATATACGCGCGACTACAGGGACGTGCCTTTACCGAGTCCTTACGTTTGGCGAGTCAGTTAGCGGCGCAGGTATGCGCCCTGTCGGGAGCCCTACCGAGTAATCCCAAGGAATTTTATTGTAAGCTTGACTAGGCGCATTTGATGCGCCACCGTCAGACAACAGACAGGTTGAAGGAGAATTTCGTTGATCCCGTCAGAGCCCTGTTTTTCGTACCCGCGTTACGCAGGCGCCAGCCCAGCACTAGACGATGCTTACCAATTAATCGAGGATGCGAAGGTATTTTATCGTGGGCAGTTGGTAGGCACGGTTGCTAGCGTCGATCTCAACGCGCCAGCAAGCAACTACGCCGACTGTTTTGTGCGGGATTTCTTTCCGGTTGGTCTGATCATGCTATTGGAAAACCGGGAAGACGTAGTTCGATCCTTTCTTTATCTGATCATGCAGTTGCGGGGGCAGCAAGAAGATCTCGAAGGCCAACAAATTGCGCCTGGAGTTCTACCGGCCTCCTTTCGTGTGCAGCATGATGAGTCTGGCAACGAGCGAATCATTGCCGATTTCGGCGATCGAGCCATTGGCAGGGTGGCGCCAGTGGATTCAATGATGTGGTGGTCGATATTGCTGCAAGCATATGTACATTACACCGGTGATATTGCTTTTGCGCACGGCCCGGAAATTCAGCGGATGCTGCGGATGATCCTGAGTTTGTGTCTGCAGAGTCGTTTCGAGGTCTTTCCAACCTTGCCGGTCCCCGACGGCTCCTTCATGATCGATCGGCGCATGGGAGTCTACGGCCACCCTCTCGAAATTCAGGCCCTATTTGACAGTACGTTGCGTGCTGCCTCTTTGTTACTTCCAGAATCTGGGAGCCATTGGTTGTTGAATATGGCACAACGGCGGCGCGAAATTTTGCGTTCCTATGTGCAACGATATTATTGGTTGGATATGGACGTGCTCAACCGGATTTATCGTTTTGAAACGGAAATGCTTGGTGAGAATGTAGAGAATTTATTTAATATTCATCCCGAAACGATTCCCTTGTGGGTACAGGATTGGCTTCCGGATGATGCCGGGTACTTCGTTGGCAATTTGGGACCCGGAAGAATGGATTTTCGGTTTTTCGCGCAGGGTAATCTGCTGATGTTGGCAACTGGTATGGCTACCGCGAATCAGCGCGTGGCGTTGACCAACCTGATCGAACAGCGTTGGACCGACTTGATTGGGCGCATGCCCATGAAGCTGGTTTACCCCGCTATCGAAGGGGATGAATGGCGACTGATTACTGGCTCGGATCCAAAAAACATCCCCTGGTCTTATCACAATGGTGGGCATTGGCCGGTGCTGATTTGGCCTCTGGTATCAGCACTGCTGAAAAGCGGGCGAGCAGACCTCGCGGGAATGGCCTGGAATTTGGTCGAAAAGCGCTTGATGTTAAATCGGTGGCCAGAATATTACGATGGTCGTTTAGGTCGATTGGTAGGGCGACGCGCCAATATCGGGCAAGTGTGGAGTGCGGCGGGATTTCTTCTTGCGCGCTATTTCTTGGATGATCCTGGGTTGTTGCTTCGCTTAGGTATTGACGAACCTAGCCCTGCTGAGGTTAGCGAGGTGAATTCTTAGCCCATGACCGTAGACAAGCAATTGGTAGAACCGGCGGATCATCCGCAAGAAAAGGGCTCGCCGTTGCTTTACTTGGTGCTTATCAGTATCCACGGGCTCATTCGTGGCCAGAACATCGAGCTTGGGAGGGATGCAGACACCGGAGGTCAGATACTTTATGTACTTGAGCTACTTCATGCTCTGGCGGCACATCCGAAAGTTTCACGAGTTGACCTGCTGACCCGTCAAATCATCGATCCTAGAGTGAGTGATGACTATCAACAAGAACAGGAAATTCTGTCGGATGAGCCGAAAGCACATATCATTCGACTCCCTGCCGGGCCCGAGGAATATTTGCCAAAAGAGTCGCTTTGGCCGTATTTGGATAGTTTCAGCGATCATGCGATTGAATACTTACGCAAGCAGGCACAGGCGCCAAGTGTCATACACAGTCACTACGCCGATGCCGGTTACGTAGGCATGCGCTTGGCATTACAGCTTGGCGTCCCGCTGGTGCACACGGCTCATTCCCTGGGCCGCAGCAAGCGGCAACATTTGCTGGCTTTTGGCGAATCCGAGACAGTCTTGGAAGAGAAATACCGATTGTCCCATAGAATCCACGTAGAGGAAGAAATTCTTTCCACGGCTGCTCTTGTCGTGGCCAGCACCCAAGACGAGATCGATAGCCAGTACGGGATGTACGATCGAGCTAATCCTGAGCGCATGCGCGTAATACCGCCGGGGGTAGATCTCTCCCGATTCGCACCAGTTTCCCGTCCAGCGCCACCGATTGTTGAAGAGTTAAAACGCTTTCTACGAAATGCGAAACGGCCGCCAATTCTCGCTTTGTCCCGCCCAGATGAACGTAAGAACATTGCCGGCCTGATTCACGCTTATGGGAAAAATCCAGAGCTACAAGCCCGCGCAAATTTGGTCATTATTGCTGGAAATCGGGAAGATATACGTGATATGCCGGCAGGCCTCAGGCAAGTGTTAACAGAAATGTTATTCCTGATTGACTGCTATAACCTCTATGGGAAAGTTGCCTACCCACGGCAACATTCTCCCGAGGATGTCCCTGACCTGTATCGTTGGGCGGCTGATTTGGGAGGGGTATTTATCAATCCGGCGTTGACTGAACCCTTTGGGTTGACGCTGATCGAGGCGGCGGCTTGTGGTCTTCCGGTCCTGGCAACGGAAAACGGAGGCCCGAAAGACATTATCACCAACTGTAATAATGGCCTGCTCATCAATCCGTTGGACACGGATGAGATGAGCAGCAAACTGCTGGCCATTCTCAACGACGCAAGGAATCGGCGGCACTACGCGCAAAACGGGGTCGCCGCTGTGCGCCGCCATTACACTTGGCCGGCGCATGTTGAACAATACTTGGAGGCACTCAGAGAATGCCCGATGAATGCTCCCTCTACACCAGATATTTTGACCCCAAGAGAGCCTCGCGTTACCTCCAAACGACTGCTGTTCCTTGGTGTTCGTCTTTTGGACCAGTATCCGATCGGACCGGCGGATTTGGCGGCACAGTTATTTTCGCGGAAGCAGCGGGTAGCCCTGGGACTGGTGACCATGCGCCCCCTCTCCGAGCTTCTGATGCTTCTCAAAGAACGCGGCTTGGGGGTCCCCGAACTTCTCATTACTGGCGCCGGTACCTATATCCATTATGGCACAAGCCTGACTCGAGATCAGGCATGGAGCCGTCACATAGCAGTGAATTGGCAAGGTGACCGCGTCTACGATCTGCTTGCTGAAACAGCCGGCGTCCATTTGGCAAGCAGGAGTAGTCAAGGCATGTATACGGTGCATGGTTTCATTCATAGTGGCTCCGATTTTGGCGGTATCACGGCGTTAGATAGTCAATTGCATGCCCAGGATATCCCCGCTCGTGTCGTGGCAATCAATCCACAGGAGTTTTTGGTCATTCCGCAACGCGCATCTCTCGGTTTTGCCGTTCGCTATGTCGCCGATCGGCATGATATTCCCCTCGAGCATGTTCTGGTCGTTGGTAGCCCACAAGCTGACCTCGAATTATTGGGGGGAAATATTCTTGCGGCGCAAATAGGCGGAGGAAGCGAAGGGGCGCGATTGTCCGATGACGTTTATTCCTGTCAATCTGAGGGTCTAGCGGGGATCTTGGAAGCAATTTCCCACTATCAGTTTTTGGATATGTAAGGGGATTCAGGAAATGTCAGGAAATGATCAAGACCCCGAATGGGAGACCGGTAGCATGGATAGACCAGAGAAAGAAAGGCAGTCGGTATTGCTGTGTTGCGATCTGGATCGAACGTTGATCCCAAATGGCATTTCTTTGGAAAGCCCAGAGGCACGACCCCGTTTCCGGGGTCTGTGCGCGCATTCTGCAGTGCAGTTGATCATGGTGACCGGGCGTCATTTGGACCTCGTCACGGAAGCCATCGACTACTGGCAGCTACCCATGCCACAGTTCATCATCGGTGATGTAGGAACGAGTATCTACGCCTTGACGGATGACAAATGGCGTCCATGGCAACATTGGGCTGCGGAAATCGCTCCAGATTGGGGGGGATGACCCATGGTGATATCACCAAAGAGCTTGCCAACATATCTGCCATCAGCCTCCAACCAACGGCACAGCAGGGTATGTTCAAGGTAAGTTATTATCTAGCTCTTGACCTGGATTATGCGGCTCTCGAAGAGGAAATTTTGCAAAGACTTTGGGGCTTGGGCGTAAATGCCAAGCTGATTTGGTCCGTCGATGAACTGGCTAATATACGTTTGCTGGATATCCTACCTTGCAGCGCCAGTAAGCTGCACGCCATAGAGTTTCTCGTCCACCAACACGGATATTCTATAGATCAAACAGTTTTTGCGGGCGATTCAGGCAATGATTTGGAGGTTTTGGGTAGTCATATCAACTCAGTCTTGGTGGCCAACGCCCACCCTGATGTTCGGGAACAGGCGCTTCGGTTGGCATCAGCCTCCGACCTACGCGATACCCTCTACCTTGCCAAGGGCGGATTCCTGGGAATGAACGGGAATTACGCCGCTGGTATTTTGGAAGGCATTGCTCACTACCTCCCGAAAACAGCAGCATGGATGGAACCGATAGCCTGAATAGAGCCCTAACCCAGGATCTTGGTGTCGAGCAGTCATCTAATTCTATGGATTCATAGCCTTGCGTAGATCATTACGATATTTTCTCCTGGCACTTCTGGCTCTTTCTTTGACAGCCTGTGCACCCGCTTCCTTTTCCGCAAGAAATCCCTTATCTTCGAAGCTTTATGATCCAGCTGGGTTACAGGCCACTACCGGGAAAGAAATACATATCTTTGTGCTCGATACTGGCTGGCATACTGGGTGGGCAGTTCCGGCCAAGTCATTTCTCGAAGTTGCTCCGGTACTGCAGCACTGGTTTAGCTCCGATCAAGAGCTCTTGATTGGATGGGGAAACCGTAGTTTTTATATGGCGCAAAACCCCGGAGTTTTGACCGGACTTTCTGCGTTACTTCCGTCCAAAAGCGTGGTCTTGATTCAAGGACTTCGTTCTCCGGATTGGCCTACGCAATTGCTTCCTCAGGTTCGCTTATTCCCATTACAGGTCAGTCACGCCCGCTTTTTACGCTTGACTCAGTATATTCTTGGTTCCCTCGACGAGCCGCTTCATGCGCATGGCTTTCCCAAGAAAGAGCCCTGGTATCCGGGAGGTGAGTTTTTTCGCTCGTGGCGGACTTATGACGCGCTACACACCTGTAATACGTGGACGGCAGGGTCCTTGCAGTACATGGGATTTCCGGTGTCCCCAACAGGCATTCTCTTCGCAGGGCAGGTGCAATCTCTCATGCATTCTCTCCATCGCGGCTAATGGCACGCCGCTGGTAATCAGTCTGCTTGCCGCTAGTTTTTTGGCAGATCCACATCCTCCTGACAGACATCGCAATCTCTGGTTATCACCTGTCAAAATCCGTTGCGCTTCAGTCTGACAGGTTGCAGAGAAACGGTGGCGGGAAGCTATCTCGCACTGAGGTTCCTTTTGTGACGGTCTGTTACTCGATCCCAGAAGTATAGTGCTACGTTACTCATAGGAAGAACAAATACAAAGACGCCAACGGTGATTCCGAAAATCTCTGTAACTTGAGAGAATATATTCATAGAAGCACAGGTACCATTTGTCTTTATTCTGCTACTTGCTCGAATCTTCTTTGGCATAAGTGCTTTTCATTCCGGCGAACATGGCGGCAAACCAAAGTAGTGGAAGGATGATGAACAGGGCATAAAATAAAAACATTCCAGTCTCCGTGATCGCATGATTCCGTTGCTTGGGACAAGTCGAATTCCGGAAAGTTCAGCTCGTTTCCAATCTTCTCCAAGATAGGATTGGAATACTCTACTTGCAAGACCGTGCGTGGAGGCTGCCATGACCAAGAGTACAAAGAGGAACCTAGATCAACCCCTAAAAATCAGAGCTAGCGTGGTGACAACGGCGCACGAGGCAAGGAATGGCCGTTTTGCGGAACTTTTCTTCCTTGCTTTGGGCTTTTTAGCCCAAACACCTGGACTCTGGGCGCATTACGCCCCCAGTAAAGGCTAGGCGGCGCACGTTGTACGCCACGACCATCCTGCCCAGAGGCAATGTTCGTGGCAAAGCGTTTTGACAGTTTCCCATAACTCGTAGTAGGGTTCCAATTTCGGTCGTAAAAACGGAGATGCAATGGCTGCCATCGATAATCAGCAGGATGATTGCCTGGATTTCTCTCTTGGCAAACGCGATACCCTTGTCATTGATCGTCGTTACGAAACATTAAGTATCGTTAACGATTTCATAATTGGTTTCTTATTTCTGATTGGTAGTATTTTCTTCTTTTACTCCGCGACAGAAACAGCTGGCGTCTGGCTTTTCGTCATCGGCAGCGCGCAATTGTTGATTCGCCCGTCGATTCGACTAGCGCACAATATTCACATCAAAAAACTCGGTGGAAAAAACTGGGATATGTAAGCTTAAGAAGGATAATTGACATATTTTTATTTACCCATGAAAAAGGTTTATTTCTCAGCTTTCTAAAGAGCATCACCTTTTTTCGAGCATCCCCAAGAAGCCATAGAAAACGCTTATTGTAATCTATAACCAAGCCCGCCGTAGCAGTCGCCGTCGGCAGCAAAGGAGACTCCTACGACATCCCGTTCGCTGAGACCGTCAACGGACTCTACAAATTGGGGAGGTCATTCATCACCGTGGACCATGGAAGACACGCTCCTCTCAAGAAACGGAAGATGGCCTCCACTAATCCGGGGGGATTCGTCTACGCCATGCCCATGCTTTTGTGTTACAACAACGGCCCTCGCCATAAGCATGGCGCCAACTGGTAGTCGCTCATGTCTCGCTATTCCAGTACCCCACATCAGGATGTTGGCGTGCGTCGTGCTTTGGGCGCAGCAATGCTGGGCATGCTTCTGGATGGCTACGATCTCAGCATCATGGCTGTAGTGCTTCTGCCGCTGCACAGTGCTTGGCACCTGCATGCCGCAGAAACCGGACTGCTCATGGGCATGGC
Source organism: Acidithiobacillus sp. AMEEHan (assembly GCF_030996345.1). NCBI lineage: Bacteria > Pseudomonadati > Pseudomonadota > Acidithiobacillia > Acidithiobacillales > Acidithiobacillaceae > Acidithiobacillus > Acidithiobacillus sp. AMEEHan. The sequence continues at coordinate 8,698 of NZ_CP118752.1, forward strand.
CCTGATCGGCTCGTTGCTCGGGGGATTGTTTGGCGGATTTTTCACCGACCGCTTTGGACGGCGAGGACTCCTCACTCCAAATATGCTGCTGTATATTGGCGGGGCCTTGCTCAGCGCCCTGAGCCCCAACCTGAGCATGCTCTTCGCCGGACGCCTGCTCACCGGCATCGCCATTGGTCTGGACTATCCCTTGGTCGCCACCATCGTCGCCGAATATACTCCGTCGGCTCTGCGCGGAAATCGCTTCGCAAGGGTGAACATGGCCTGGTACGTGGGTGCTCTGTTGTCCACTGCCATTGGTTGGTCATTGCTGTTCATCGGCAGCGACTCCTGGCGCTGGATGTTGGGCAGCGCTGCCCTACCCGCCTTGGCGCTCCTTTGGCTACGGCGCGGGCTACCGGAGTCGCCACGTTGGCTGGTGCGCCACGAGAGGATGCCGCAAGCGGACCTGGCTCTGCTGCAACTGCACCCAGAAAGTACTACCGCGGAACGACAGGCGATGCTGCGGGATTTTGCTGCACCGTCCCGTTCCTGGCGGATTCTGATACAGAAGGCGTGGTTGCGTCGCCTGTTTCTGAGCATCTTCCCGTGGTTCTGTCTGGATGTGGTCGGACTGGGGATTGGACTGTATTTCCCTCTGGTGCTGCGCAGCAGCGGCTTTGCGCCGAGTGACGCGGCAGCAGCGGCCATCAACGCCGGCATCCTCTGTATCTCGCTGCTGGGCATCGGCTATATGATGCCCCGGATCGACCGTTGGGGCCGGGTTCCGCTGCAAAGCACCGGGTTTCTCTTCATGACCGCCGGCCTGTTGTTGTTTGCGCTGGCCGCCGCGCAGAACTGGCTGAGCGGCATCTACGTAGCCTCTGCGATCTACGCCCTAGGGGTGGGAATCGGGCCTGGCGTCACCGTCTTTGCTTTCGCCACAGAGCTTTTTCCCACCGAATACCGCGCCAGCGTCGCCGGCCTGGCCACGGGGATCTCCCGTGCCGGCGCCCTCCTCTCCGCCCTTCTCTTCCCCTCCCTGGAGAAAACTTGGGGTCTCCCCCGCCTGCTGGTTCTGCTAGCGGCTATTTCTCTTCTTGCGGTCTGGGTGACCTGGCGCTACGGCGTCGAACCCCGGCAAAAAAGTCTGGAGGATCTGGAAAAAGTGTAAGAAAGCAGCGACGGCAGCCGTAGACATTGACTTTTTCTTCTTTTGTGATAATCATTCGCGTTATCATTTCTACGATAGAAGAGGTTCGCAGAGCATGGCAATCGCACAGAGCGGTCTACCCCTCCCCAAAAAACACCGATTAGGCACCTTTCTTGCCGTGCTGGGACCCGGGCTGGTGGTGATGTTGGCGGACACCGATGTGGGAAGTGTCATCACTGCGGCGCAGAGCGGTGCGCAATGGGGCTACCGACTGCTGCTCTTGCAGTTGATTTTGATGCCCATCCTCTATGTGGTACAGGAGCTGACGGTTCGCCTGGGGATCTTTACCGGCAAAGGTCATGGGGAGCTGATCAGCGAGACCTTTGGCAAGCACTGGGCTTATGTTTCCGTAACCGGACTGAGCATTGCCAGCGCTGGCGCTTTACTTACGGAATTTTCTGGTCTGGCGGGGGTAAGTGAGCTGTTTGGCCTACCGCGAGCGTTGGGGGTGGTTCTGGGCGCCAGCGCACTGTGGTTGATCGTGATTACTGGCTCGTACCGCCGGGTAGAGCGAATTGCCCTGATTTTTGGGGCCTTTGAAGTGGTCTTTTTTGGTATCGCCTGGGCCGCCCATCCCGATCTACAGAGCCTGTTACACGGCCTCACCCAAGTGGAGCTCGGCAACCGCAATTACATGATGCTGGTGGCAGCGAACATCGGCGCCGTCATCATGCCTTGGATGATCTTCTACCAGCAATCGGCCGTTGCCGACAAGGGGCTACGCCCGATGGACTACCCTCATGCCCGCTGGGATACCGCCATCGGTTCGGTAATCACCCAGCTGATCATGGCCGCGGTATTGATCGCAACCGCTGCAACTATTGGCATGTCCAATCCCAATGCCTCCCTGAATACCGTGCAACAGTTGTCAGAGGCCATTACGCCCTTTCTCGGGACGGCCTGGGGACGCATCGTCTTCTCTTTGGGCATCGTCGGCGCCGGCATGATTGCCGCCATCGTTGCCACCCTGGCGGCGGCCTGGGGCTGGGGCGAAGTCACGGGCTTCAAGCATTCCCTCGAGCATCATCCCAAGGAGGCACCCTGGTTCTATGGCACCTACACCCTGGTATTACTGGCGGGTACCATCGCGGTGATCTTCATTCCCGATCTGGTCAGCCTGGATATCGCGGTAGAGGTCATGAATGCGCTTTTGCTCCCGCTGGTGCTGGGCTTCCTGATTGCTCTGGCGTTCAAGGCGCTCCCCGACGAGCATCGCCTGCGCGGCTGGTATTTTTGGGTGGTTCTGGTTTTAGGCGGCGCCAGCGCCGGACTTGGGGTCTACGGCGGCATCACCAGCATTCCCGGCCTCTAGTCTCGCATTGCCGACGCAGGGAGTGCGCCGTATGCTCCCTTCATGAAAGAGGAACGCGTCACCGAAGTCCATCCATACCATCAAGCAATGGCAGGGATCCTCGACCAGGCCCACCTGTCATCGCGACATTACCGCCTCTGGCTGCTGGCAACCGCCGGTCCGCTACTGAGTGGCGTGAGCATGATGGTACTCGGCATCAGCCTGCCGCTGTTACACACGCCTTTCCATCTTCATCCCAGCAGCATGGGCCTGGCAGCGGCGAGCCTGATGGGGGGCACGGTCATCGGCGCGTTGCTGAGCGGGCACTTGGCCGATCGTTTTGGCCGCCGGCCGCTGCTCATCGCCAATGCCTTGGGCCTCCTGCTTGCAGGGATCTGGCTCAGTCTCGCGCCTAACGCCACTCTTCTGCTTCTGGGAGAGCTGGTTCTCGGGATTGCCGTGGGCGGCGATTTTCCGGTAGGGAGCAGCTATATTTCTGAGTTCATGCCGCAACACCATCGCGGGCGCATGCTCGCCGCGTCAATGGCTCTGCAACCCTTGGGCATGCTGCTCAGCGCCGGGATCGCCCTGCTGCTGATAGACGGCAGCGGTACCGCCTGGCGTTGGCTCATGGCTTGGCAGGCCGCCATCGCCCTGCCCTACTTTTTGGGTCGGTGGCGACTACCCGAGAGCATACGTTGGTTGATGGCGCACGGCCACAATCAGATCGCCGTAGCGGAGCTTACCCGTTTTGCGCCACAACGCGCCACAGAATTACAGCGGATGGGCAGAGAACTGGGCCATCGTATCCATGAGGTAAGCAAGACTCCAGTCGCTGCCAAGCCTGCCTGGCAGATATTGTTTACCAAGGAATATCGTCGGCGCAGCTCACTGGTCACTCTTCCCTGGTTTCTGATGGATATGACGACCTACGGGATCGGCCTGTTCACTCCGATCCTGCTTGCCTCGATGAGCTTCCTGCCGCCGGATCTTTCGGCCTCCCAGAGAGACTGGGTCAACACCCTGCACACGGCAGAGGTGGATTTCTTTCTCCTCGCCGGCGCCGTGGCTGCCCTCTGGCTCGTCCCCCGTTTTGGACGGATGCAGATGCAGATCCAGGGTTTTTGGGGGATGACCCTGGGCTTGCTGCTGCTCTGGCTGGCGACGACGGCGCACTGGTCCTTTGTTGCGCTGTTTCTGGGCTTTGCCGTCTACAATTTCACCATGACCGTCGGGCCCAATGCGACCACCTTCATCTTGCCTACCGAGATGTATCCGACCCAGGTCCGCGCCCTTGGATCGGGCTTTGCCGCTGCCTTCGCCAAAATCGGGGCTACCCTGGCCGTCTTTTTGCTGCCCATACTGCAACACGATCTGGGCGTAGAGCTGCTCCTGCTCGGGCTGGCGCTGCTCAGTCTGCTCGGGGGAATTTTGACCTATACTTTCCGCGTGGAAGGCCACGGTCTGACTTTGGAGGAGCACCATGGAAGCCTGCCATTGCGCTCACGTCAGCTGGAAGGCTGAAATGCTCAAAGTAGGGGAGCTTATTGGTGAGCACATCGGAGATTCACATGCCGTTTTCTCATTTTGACGCGATCTTGCAGCAGGTAGCGCCGCTCGACGACATTCCGGTGGCGGTGGTGGATGCCGGCCAACGGGAAGTATTGGAAGCGGCCTGTGCCGCCAGGGCACAAAGCATCATCGAGCCCATTCTGTTGGGTAGCGCGCAACAGATCCGTGCATTGCTGGAGAATCTGCGACAGGAGACTGGTAACTGTCCATCGTTTCGCATTATTGACGTCCCAAGCAGTGAGGCGGCAGCGGAAGAGGCGGTACAGATGGTCGAACGCGGCGAAGCGGCGGCCATCATGAAAGGCCACATCCACAGCGATGCCTTTCTCCATCCCATCCTCGCCAAACTGCGCACCGATCGCCGTTTGTCCCACATCTTTGTCGCCGAGCTGGAAAGCTACCACAAACCCTTGCTCATCACCGATGCGGCGATCAACATCAGCCCGGACCTACTCAGCAAGGCAGCGATTCTGCAAAACGCCATCGATCTCGCCCGGATCCTCGGTGTCGAGCAGCCCAAGGCAGCGGCGTTGTCCGCAGTGGAGACGGTGAATCCCGCCATCGCTTCCACCGTCGATGCCGCCTGCCTGGCCAAAATGGCAGAGCGTGGGCAGATCCAGCACGCCATCGTCGATGGGCCCCTGGCCTTCGATAATGCCATCTCCGCCCATTCAGCCGAGGTCAAAGGAATCTCTAGTCCGGTCGCTGGCGAGGTGGATATCCTGCTCGTGCCGGATCTGGTTTCCGGCAACATCCTCGCCAAGGATCTGGAATATCTGGCCCATGCCAGCCTGGCGGGCATTGTCATGGGGGCCAAGGTGCCGATCATCCTCACCTCACGTGCCGATCCCCCGCGCGCACGCCTGGTTTCCGCCGCCCTGGCCGCCCTCCTGCACTATGCCGAGAAGTCCAAATGAGCCCGCAAAACGCCGAGTGCCATCCCTGTGCCAACATCGTCACCCTGACCCTGAATCCGGCGGTGGACGTCAGCTATGAATTTGCGCAGTTGCTCCCCGATCAAAAAACCCATGCCAGCAGTACTCGCTTCGATCCCGGTGGTAATGGCATCAACGTTGCGCGTGCCTTGAAAGAGCTCTTCGTCTGTGCGCACAGTTGCTGCGTGGTCGCCGGACATGTGGGCCGCCTCCTGCAAACGTTGTTGCGCCACAGCCTGGACGATCCCCACTGTGTGGAAGTGATCGGCGAAACGCGGATCAATGCCACCCTACTGCAACAAGACCCCGCGGTGCAGTACGAGGTGACGGGACAGGGTCCGCTGCTTTCCTCCTTGGTTCTCGAAGAGGTGCGCAGCAAGGTCTGCAGTCTGGCCGACATTGGCATTGCCGTGCTCACCGGTTCCCTGCCCCCCGGCGTGCCGGCGGATTTTTATGCGCAGCTCATCGAACAGCTGCGGCAGCAAGGGGCCAGGGTCATCCTCGACGCCAACGGCGAAGCCCTGCAACGGGGCATCGCCGCCAAACCGTTTCTGATCAAGCCCAACGCCCATGAATTGCGCCAACTTAGCGGCAAAAGTCTGAGCACTCGCGAGGAGATGATCGCCGCGGCCCGCCAGGTACAACAACAGGGCATCGATTACGTCTGTGTCTCCCTTGGTGGCGAGGGCGCCCTGCTCATCGGCTCCGAGCAGAGCTTCTTCGCCAATGCGCCACGCATCCAAATCCGCTCCACCGTTGGCGCTGGCGATTCAATGGTCGCCGGGCTGGTAGCGGCTTTCGCGCAAGGGCAACGTCCGGAGGAAGCCCTGCGCCTTGCCGTCGCCTGCGGTAGTGCGACGGCGGCACAGCCGGGCACCAGCATTTTCACCCACAACGATCTAGACCCACTTCTGCGGCAGATCGAGGTGGAGAATCTCGTACCCTGAAAGGAGAACGCCATGCAACAGCAACGCAAAGCTCCCATTGGTATCAGCCGGGAGGCCAGCCGACGCTGGCAGGAAAACTATGAACGGATTACCCAAGGCTCCGGCCGATTGTTCCTGATGGCTGGTGACCAGAAGGTCGAACATCTGAATGATGATTTCGTGGGCGGTAACGTCGCCGCCGCGGACGCCGATCCAGAACATCTTTTTCGCATTGCCAGCCAGGCGCCCATTGGCTGCTTCGCCACCCAGCTCGGACTGGTGGCGCAGTATGGAGGGGACTACCCCGAGATTCCGTACCTGCTCAAGCTCAACAGCAAGACCCATCTGCTTTCCGGCGCCGAACACGATCCCCGCAGTCGTCAGTGGCAAAGCATGGCGCAGGTCAAGGAGTTCATGCAGCATGCCGGGGTGACGATCGTGGGTGTGGGCTACACCATCTATCCTGGCTCGGAATTTGAAGCGGAAATGTTGACGGAGGCCGCGCAACTCATCCACGATGCCCATAGCCTCGGTCTGTTGGCGGTGATCTGGGCCTATCCGCGCGGAAGAGCGGTGGGTAAACGGGAACACGATCCACATCTGATTGCCGGGGCCGCTGGGCTGGTCGCCTGCCTGGGTGCGGATTTCGTCAAGGTCAACCCACCACTGAATGCCCAAGGTGAGGCCGAGGCCAAGCTATTGGGCGAAGCGGTTGCCGCCGCCGGACGCACGCAGCTGGTCTGTGCCGGGGGCTCGGAAGTCAGCAGTGCGGACTTCGTCCGCCGTCTGGACGAGCAACTGCGCGACGGGCACACGGCGGGCTGTGCCACTGGCCGCAATGTCCACCAACGCAGTCAACCAGAAGCTGTCGCCCTGTGCCGGGCCATTCACAGCTTGGTGGTCGAGGATCGCGGCCTGGACCATGCCTTGGCATTGTTGCACGAGGGCTGAGCGCGCATGGGTCATCTGCCGCGCCAGAAAAGCAAGATCGTCTGTACCATCGGTCCGGCCTCTGATCGCGTCACCGTCCTCGAGGCCATGCTGCGGGCCGGCATGGACGTCGCACGCATCAATCTCGCCCATGGCAGCATCCCCGAGCATGCCCAACGCATCCAGCGCATCCGTAGCGCCAGCGCGCGGATCGGCAAACGGGTAGCCATCCTCGCGGATCTGCCGGGGCCCAAGATTCGCATCGGGGCATTGCCGCAGCCCCTCCAGCTCAAAAAAGGTCAACGTCTGCGTCTGGGGGCGGGACCCTACCACGAAGAGCAGGGGCAGGCCTATTTGCCTCTGGAATTGCCGGAACTCGCGCGTCCTTTGCGCAAGGGAGATGATGTCTTCCTGGCCGACGGCTTCCTGCATTTGCGCGTCGAAACAGAGGAACAGGGGATACTGCACTGCCGCGTTGTGGTGGGCGGCGAGTTGCGCTCCCACAAGGGCGTCAATCTGCCCGGCTTGCTGCTCGCCGGCACTGCGCTCACGCCGCACGACCAGGACTTGTTGCGCGCCATTCTGCCTCTGGAGGTGGATGGGATCAGCGTTTCCTTCGTCGAGTCGGCCGCCGAGCTGGAGCAGGCCCGTCGTATAGCCGCGCAACAGGGTCAGGAGCCGTTTTCTGGTGGCCAAGATCGAGCGTCAGCGCGCCCTCCGCAATCTGCCAGAAATCCTCGCGGCTTGCGATGGGATTATGGTGGCGCGCGGCGATCTGGGGGTGGAGATCCCGATCCAGAGCATTGCCCGACAGCAGAAAGAACTCATTCACCGTGCCCGCGCTGCCGGCAAGGCAGTCATCACCGCCACACAGATGCTGGAGTCGATGGTCAACAACCCCCGTCCCACCCGCGCCGAGGTGAACGACGTCGCCAACGCCATCCTCGATGGCAGCGACGCCGTGATGCTCTCGGAGGAGTCGGCCATGGGCAACTATCCGCTCGAAAGCGTGCGCATGATGGCGCGCATCGCTGCCGACATCGAAGGCTCGGGCTTCAACGCCCGAGAGCTCAGCTGTCAAAAGAGTGAAAAGGCAGCCGTGGAAGCGGTGATCGCCTGCGACGTGCACGCGGCAACCGCAATGTTGAAGCCGCAGTTCATCGTCACCCCCACGGAAACCGGGGCTACCGCAGCGCGCATCGCGCGCCTGCGGCCGCCGACCTGGATCCTTGCCCCAGCCGTCACCCGGCAACCTGTCAGCGTCTGTGTTTTTACTCGGGGGTCTACCCGATCTTACTCGACCCAGGCTCTGGCAGCTGGGAAAGCGCCATACGCCGCTGGCTGCTCGACAACGGCTGGCAACAGGGCCACATCATTCTCACTCAGGGTCCAAGCCAAGGTCACCGGGTGGCACCAATAGATTGGAGATCATCGACCTCGCGGTATCCGATTCCCCCCAAAGCAAGGAGACAATGATGGAGAGCCTGATTGAAGACATCACCGCTCGCGAAATTCTCGACTCGCGCGGCAACCCCACCGTCGAAGCGGAGGTCTTATTGACCGATGGCAGCCGCGGACGGGCCGCGGTGCCCTCGGGTGCCTCAACCGGCAGCCGCGAGGCCCTGGAGTTGCGCGACCAGGACCCCAAACGCTTTGCTGGCAAAGGGGTGCGGAAAGTCATCGAGCACATTGAAGAAGAGATCGCCCCCAATCTGATCGATCTGGACGCGAGCGCCCAAAAAATGATCGACGATACCCTGCTCGGCCTGGATGGGACTGCCAACAAATCTCGCCTGGGGGCCAATGCCCTGCTCGCCGTATCCCTGGCCTGCGCCCGCGCTGCCGCCGAGAGCAAGGATCTGCCCCTCTATGCCTATCTCGGTGGCCCTGCTGCCTCCCGCCTGCCCGGTGCCCTGCCTCAACGTCCTCAACGGCGGCGTCCATGCCCACTGGCAGGGGGCGGATTTTCAGGAAACCATGCTGGTGCCTTTTGGCGCCGATTCTTTCCGCGA